>CAZAHQ010000627.1:0-2636 GCA_964484415.1 uncultured Acidobacteriota bacterium
GCAGCTTGAGCAGGATATTCTCGACGTCCTCGCCGACATATCCTGCTTCGGTGAGCGTGGTGGCATCGGCAATCGCGAACGGCACCGACAGCATTCGTGCAAGCGTTTGCGCCAATAGTGTTTTGCCGGTGCCGGTTGGGCCGATCATCAGGATGTTGGACTTTTGCAGTTCGACATCGGACTTGTTCTTGGCGTGCTCGAGTCGCTTGTAGTGGTTGTAGACCGCGACGGCGAGTTTCTTCTTGGCTTGGTGCTGGCCGATCACGTATTGATCGAGGAATTCTTTTATCTCGGCCGGCTTGGGGAGCCGCTTGTCGGAGCTCGTCTCTTCGGGCTCGCGCTCCTCGGCGATGATATCGAGGCAAATATCGACACACTCGTCGCAGATGTAAACGGTAGGTCCGGCGATCAGCTTACGGACGTCGCGCTGGCTCTTGTTGCAGAACGAACAGCGCAGCTCGTTTTCCTCTCCGCCCGTACCCTTGCGTTTCCCAGCCATCCGTTCCCCTTTCCAAACAACACTCAACGGCGTTTATAGCAGCCCAGACCGAACCGCGCCCGCGAGGCTTACTTTCGGCGCTCGAGTACCTGGTCGACCAACCCGTATTGCTTGGCCTCCTCGGCTGAAAGGAAGTTATCGCGTTCCGTATCGACTTGAATCTTGTCGGTCGGTTGACCGGTGTGCGAGGACAGAATCTCGTTGAGCCGCTCGCGCATTCGCAAAATCTCGCGCGCGTGGATTTCGATATCGGTAGCCTGGCCACGGGTCCCGCCGAGAGGCTGGTGGATCATGATGCGCGCATTCGGCAACGCGGAGCGTTTCCCCTTCGCGCCCGCCGCGAGGAGCACCGCAGCCATCGACGCTGCCTGCCCCATGCACAAGGTGGCCACGTCAGGCTTGATGAACTGCATCGTGTCGTAGATCGCGAGACCGGCCGTCACGACGCCGCCGGGGTTGTTGATGTACAGGTTGATGTCGCGATCGGGGTCCTCCGCCTCCAGAAAGAGCAACTGGGCGGTCACCAGGTTCGCGATGTCATCGTTGATCCCGTGCTCGCCGTAGCTGTGGAGGAACACGATGTGATCCTTCAGCAGGCGCGAATAGATGTCCCATTGGCGTTCATAGCGCGGGGTTGTTTCTACGACACTCGGAATAATCGGCATTTATCGGCCCCTGTCGCCGGTTTTCGGCTTCACACAATATCAGCCTGGCTTAAAAGCCAGTCAAGGCACTTGCCACGCAACACTTGTGCGGCAAGTTCTTCCCCTACGCCTCGCTGTTTCATCCGCGAACGGACCTCGTCCAGCTTCATCCCGGCGTCCCGAGCCAGCATCTGCATGGCGAGCTCGAATTCCTCTCGCGAAAGTGTCATTCCTTCCTTCCGAACGACCGCATCGATCAGAATCTCTTCCTTGACCCGCCGCACGGCCCCCTCGCGTTCTTTCTCGAGGACTTGCTTCCAGTCGATGTCCACCTTGTCCGGATCGACCCCTTGGGACGCCAAGTTCCGCCCGATGTCCTCGAGCCGCTGACGCAATTCGTAATCAATCATCGAATCGGGGGCGTCGAATGGATGCGCATCCAGCAGTCGCTCCACAAGGCGGGTCTTGGCGGTGCGGTCAGCCTCCTGGTTCTTGCGCAAGAGGAGCCGTTCGCGCACCTTCTCGCGCAGTTCGGCCACGCTCTCGACGCCGAACGTCTTGACCAGTTCGTCGGTCAACTCCGGAACATCGGGAGTCTTGATCTCCTCGACGCTCCCGCTGAATGTCAGCGTTTTCCCGCGGACCTCTTCGTTGGGGAAGTCCTGTGGATAGGTCACCTCGAAACCGACATCGTCTCCCGCTCGCTTGCCGGTCATGGCCCGATCGAACTCCGGCAAGGTCCCCTGCCCACCAAGATGAACGGTATGACGCTGCGACTCGAGTTTGATCGACCCGCCCAGCTCGACTCCGGTCAGTGTGGCCGACAGGTAGTCGCCGGCCTGCGAGGCTCGATCGGTAACGTCGACCAATTTGCCAAACGATTGACGGATCGCTTCCATCTCGCGTTGCACATCCTCGGTTTCCACCTCTACGGAGGGGCGCGCCACCTTCAAGCCTGTGTACGGCTGCAACTCCAACTCTGGTAACACCTCGACATCGATGGCGAAGCTATAGGCCTCCCCTTCGCGAACCGGTTGCGGTGCCTCCTCGCCATCGGGAAGCTTCAGCGACACCCCACCTGCGACGGGACGCAGACCTTCCCGTCGAATCGCCTCGGCGCTGAATCGTTCGACGAGTCGTTCTGCGGCCTCCGATCCGAGGTCTTTTCCGATTCGTGCCCGCACCATCTCGAGCGGTGCCTTCCCAGGGCGGAACCCTGGCACCCGCACTTGCTTCGCGTACGAGCGCAGCAGATCTCCGTAGACCGTCTGTACATCGGTAGAAGGAACCTCGACGGCGAGCGCTTTCTTGATCGGCGAGAGGTGGGTGACATCGACTTTCATGCTGCTCGAATCCCCCGCAACGGCGGCGCCGCTGCATGTGTTGGAAGGCGTGAAGACAGGCCCTCGGGTGCTGTGCGCTGGTGGTGCGAAAGGGGGGACTCGAACCCCCACGGCCTTACCCACGAGATCCTAAGTCTCGCGCGTCTGCCA
>CAZAHQ010000628.1:0-2617 GCA_964484415.1 uncultured Acidobacteriota bacterium
GTCGCCGATTGGCAGCGGTGGGCAACTCAGCTTTTCCGCGTCCTACGACACGAGTCTCTACGAAGGGCACTACCCCTACTCCGACGGACTCTCTTGGGACGACTCTAAAGGGCGCTGGTGGACCGGCGATGCTCAACTGCTGCAGCCACTCGGAGCTGGGCATCGGTTGACGGTCGGCACGGAGTATCGATACAACGCGCTTCAAGCGCAGCATTTCGGATACGAAGGAGAGCCGCGTCCGGACTTTTCCGATGAGCGTCAGTCCAGTCACTGGGCCGTCTACCTGCAAGACGAGTGGCATATCTCCGACCATCTGCTCGTGAATGCCGGTTTGCGCCACGACCGCTACGGAACTGTCGACGCAACCACCAGCCCGCGCCTGGCGGTGATCGTCAAGCCCGACCCTGCCTCTGCGCTCAAGCTGCTGTACGGTAGCGCGTTCCGCGCCCCCAATGCCTACGAGCTGCACTACCGCGACGGCGTCACACAGAAAGCACCGGCGGCGTTGGAGCCGGAGGTGATCCACGCCTACGAGCTTGCGTACGAGCGCAGCACAAGCTCTATCTCCGGTGCACTCTCGATTTATCGCAATCGAATCCGCGATTTGATCTCGCTCGTCACCGACCCCGCCGATGATCTGATCGTTTTCCGGAATACCGACCGGGTGACCGCGGAAGGTGCCGAGGTACAACTCAGTGGCCACCTGTTCCGCGCCGCGCGGATCGGCGGCAGCTACAGTTGGCAGCGCGCCACCGATGGTCGAACCGGCAAACGGCTGAGCAACTCACCCAATCATCTGGTGCAGCTCGACTTCGAGACCGCCGTACTGCATGACGTGCTCGACCTGGCGGTCCAGGTTGGCTATACCGCGCGCCGCCAAACCGTCGCCGGCGAGGACATCGCCGGGTTCACAACCGCGAACATCGCATTGCAATGGCAACTCGGTACCAACCGGCCGAGCCTCACGCTCGGAATCCAGAACCTGCTAGGCCGGCGCTACGCCGACCCCGGCGGTGAGGAACATCGTCAGGCGGCAATTCCGCAGGATGGGCGAGACGCTCGACTGTCTCTGAGATACCGGTTTTAGTTCGCATGCTCGCGAAGACACCACTGCGACTGCTGACACTGATCATGCTGCTTCACGCAGCCGTCGTTTTCGCGGCATCGGCTGAGACTCCGGCATCACCTCGCATCATCGTGTTGGCCAGTCAGGACACCGCTCCCTACAGAGAGATCGTCGACGGACTTCAGTCGGTGCTCCGTGAGCAACACACGTCTGCGTCAATCGTCGTTCGATTCCTCGACGGCAGGCCCGAGACGGCCAACGAAGCGGTTCGAGACTATGCCGCCGGCAACGTCACGCTGTTCGTTCCACTCGGCACGAACGCGGTCCGTGCGCTGATCGATCAGAAGATCGAAACGCCGATCGTCGCCTCGATGATTCTTCGAGAGTCCGACATCGAGGCCGCCGTCGACGCCACCGCCGTGGTGCTCGAATTCCCGGTGGAGGTCGAGCTCCATTGGATGCGCCTGATCCTGCCGCGGTCGCGCCGTGTCGGCGTGCTGTACAACGCCGCTGAAAACCAGCCGCGCATCGATCGAGCGACGCGCCTGGCGCAGGACGCCGGACTCGAACTTCGACCGCGCCGTGTCGATTCTCCGAAAGAACTCCCCAGCGTTCTCGAAACGCTGGGTGGCGAGGTGCAGGTGCTTTGGGGCGTCACCGATCGAATCGTGATGACCCCCGAAACCGCCAAACCGTTGATGTTGTTCTCGATTCGCCAACGAATTCCGTTTGTCGGGCTTTCATCTCCGTGGGTCAAGGCCGGTGCGCTCTACGCGCTGGATCGCGACTATCTCGACATCGGGCGCCAGGTTGCCGAGGTGGCGCTGCGGGTGCTTGCCGGTCAGTCGGCCCGATCGCTGACACCAGCCCGCCCGCGCAAGGTCGTCTACTCGCTCAATCAGAGAACGGCAAGGGCGATCGGAATTTCGCTCCCAGCAGCAGTGCTGCGTGACGCCAAGGATGTGATCGAATGAACACGACTCCCGGTTCACGACGTGTGCGCTTCGGGCTGACAGCAAAGTTCACGGTGCTGACCGTCGGCATGGTGCTGATCACAAGCGTCGGGGCCAGCACCATGATCGCGATGCGCGAGGTCGACGAAACGCAACGCGCGCTGGTCTCCGATGGCGCCACCTTGGCACGCATGCTCGCTCAGAATGGCGAGTACGCGCTCTATACCTCCAACCAAGATGCCTTGCGCCCGGTCTTCGACGGACTGCGGGCCCTGCCGTCTGCCGCATACGTACGGTTCATCGACGCCGAAGGGAAGACGCTGGCGCAGCGCAGTTATGTGGTGGGACTGGAACTCCCTCCGATCGCAATGAATCGCGCACCGATCGAGGGGGCCAAAGCTGCCAGCGGAACCTATTCGATTCCAGGAAAGCCCGAGACTTACGTCGATATCAGCGTGCCGATCGAAAGCAGCGAAGCGACGGCTACCGATAGCGACCTGTTCCTCGATTCCGCCAGTAGTGCGCCGCGATCGAAACGGCTCGGTACGGTGCAGCTCGGGTTGAGCGATCGCGAGGTGCGTGATCGCGTGGCGCACAT
>CAZAHQ010000629.1:0-2613 GCA_964484415.1 uncultured Acidobacteriota bacterium
CTGAGGCAGGCATCGATCAACTCAGCGTCGGTCCGTTGGCCCGAGGTGAGCAGGGCATCGGCCAGGAACGAGCACTTCACCAACTGCGTTGCGAGCCTTGTGTCGTTGGCGGTCATCGTGTGTCTCCCGCGCCGGTCTTTGGCGCACCGATTGGACCCCCTTTGGATGTGTGCGGATCTGGCCGGTTACAGCGAAATCCCGGGAGACGGGCTGTTGTGCTCCATCGATAGCGAGGGGCCGTCCAGCATGGCTCTTGGGCGGGGAAGCCTGGAGCCGACCTTACGTTCGGTCGCCCAACGGGAGTGCAGAAAGTTCCTTGACGCCCCCGGAGTTTAGACATAGTCTAACCATCGCCATGAGCGCCCCGCTGGACATCGCCGAGAATCTCCGTGAACACGACATCCAGCCGTCGGCCCAGCGGGTCGCGGTGGCCCAATACGTATTGCGCACACAGGACCATCCCACGGCCGACCAAGTGTTTGCGCGGGTCAAGGGTGGTTTCCCAATGCTGTCGCGCGCCACGGTCTACAACACGCTCAACCTGTTCGTGGAAAAAGGGCTGCTGCAACAGCTCACATTGGCCGAGGGGCGAGTGGTGTTCGACCCCAAGACCGAGTCGCACCATCACTTCATCGACGAAGAGACCGGAACGATCCATGACGTTCCGTGGGAAGCGGTTGATGTGACGCGCATCGAGAAACTGAAGGAGTTCGAGATCCGTTCGTACCAAGTGGTGATGCGCGGACGGCGCCGTCGCCCGCGAAAGGCATAGTTTTTTTGCCATTGTAGTTAGACACTGTCTAACTATTACTGGATTCCAAATCGAAGGGAGACACCGATGTTGACCGTAGGAGATCAGTTCCCATTCTTCGAACTACAAGCTGTCGTGAGCACCGAGAAGGGCAAGGAGTTTCAGACCATCAATCAAGGCAGCTACCCCGGCAAGTGGCAGGTGGTGTTCTTCTGGCCGATGGACTTCACCTTCGTCTGCCCTACCGAGATTGCCGAGTTCGGCAAGAAGAGCTGGGACTTCGCCGACCGCGATGCCGTCGTGCTCGGCGCCTCGACCGACTCGCACTTCGTGCACCTGGCATGGCGTCGTGATCACACCGACCTGAAGAATCTCCCCATCCCGATGCTGGCCGACACCAAGCGCGAGCTGTCCGCGACCTTGGGAATTCTGCATCCCAAAGAGGGTGTGGCGATGCGGGCGACCTACATCACCGACCCCGAGGGGGTCATTCGATGGGTGTGCGTCAACGATCTTTCGGTGGGTCGCAACGTCGATGAAGTGCTTCGCGTGCTGGATGCACTGCAAACCGACGAGCTGTGCCCGTGCAACTGGAGCAAGGGCGAGCCGACGTTACAGGTAGGTTGACGATGAGCGCCCTCGAAACGTTGCGATCCACACTCCCCGACCCGGCGGTCGATATCAAGCTCAACCTTCAGGCGGTGCTGGGCGCATCGTCGCTGAGCAACGAGCAGAAGTGGGGTGTCGCGGTGGCGTCGGCGATCGCCGCCCGCAACCAGGCGCTTGTCGATGCCGTGTTACAGCAGGCGCGCGCCGAGTCAACCGTTATGGTCATCGAGGACGCCTACGCGGCAGCGGTACTCATGAGCATGAACAACGTCTACTACCGGTTTCGTCACATGATCGGCAAGCCGTCGTACAGCGAGAAGCCGGCCCGACTGCGCATGAATCGCTTGGTCAAGCCGGCTGGGAGCAAGCTTGATTTCGAGCTCTACTCGCTGGCCGTCAGTGCCATCAACAGTTGCGAGATGTGCCTGCAAGCGCACGAGAAAGTGGTCCTCGACGGTGGCTTGTCCGAAGACCAAGTGCACGATGCGGTGCGTATCGCCTCGGTGATCCACGCGGCAGCGGTTGCGTTGGAAAGCGCACACATAGTCTCCTTGGAGAAATCACGATGAGAAACAGCGACAGTCCACTTTCAAAATCGGCACGCGCCCAGATCGCCGATTCGCTGAACGCGGTGGTGGCGGATGCGCTCGACCTGCAAGGACGCGTCAAGACTGCGCACTGGAATCTGCGCGGACCGCAGTTCCTGACGCTGCATCCGTTCTTCGATTCCCTCGCCGCCGAACTCGGCACTCACATCGACGAGATCGCGGAGCGCGTCATGACCCTGGGGGGCATCACGGACGGAACGGCCGGCTCGGTCGTGACGCTAAGCCGGCTGCCGGTATTCAAACCCAAGGGCCACACCGACAGCGAGTATGCGCAGCGCGTGCTCGACTCGATCGGCGCGTTCCTGGGCGGGGTAAACGCGGCGCGCAAAGTTGCGGAGAAACAAGCCGACCCCGACACGGTCGACATGCTCACCGAGACCGTGAGCCTGTTCGAGAAGCAGGCCTGGTTCCTGCGGGCCACGCTCGACAGTTAGCGCGGCATGAGGACGGGTGGGGGAGTGTCTCCACCCGTTCTCGCTTCTTTGCCTGCACAAACCACGTCCGATCCAAGTAGAGTCCCGGTTGATGGCTCGGGCCCTTCCACTTCTCGTCTTGTGGCTTTTGTTGACTGCGCTCCCGGCACGCGCTCTCGACCCGGCCAGACCGCTGCTCGACGCTGTTCACGAGGTCTGGACCAAGGCCGAC
>CAZAHQ010000630.1:0-2599 GCA_964484415.1 uncultured Acidobacteriota bacterium
TTGTACCAAGATCTGTCGAACATCACGATCTCGCCGCGCGTCGGCAGATGCTCGACATAGCGCTGGAAGTACCACTGCCCGCGCTCTTGCTCTGTCGGTTTGTCCAGCGCGACGACCCGCGAGCCGCGCGGGTTGAGGTGCTCCATGAAGCGCTTGATCGCGCCGCCCTTGCCGGCGGCATCACGCCCCTCGAATAGGATCACCAGTTTCTGCCCGGAGTCTTTGACCCAGGCCTGCAACTTGAGCAGTTCTACCTGCAACGCTGCCTTCTGTTTCGAGTAGGCCTTGCGAGACAGCCGATTGCGATACGGATAGCCACCTTCGCGCCAGTCGGTAGAGAGTTCTTCATCCGGATCGACGAGCACCGTGCTCGTCGTGCTGTCGTCCGCTTCGCCTTCGTACGCCGGTCCGGCTGCTCTGGCCGTCGCGCTCAGCAACTCGCGCAACAAACTCTCCACGCTAGTCGCATCGCCCTTACCGGCTGCGGTCAGGATCTCTCGAATCACAGCGGCCTGCGACGGGCCGGCGCTCTGAATCGCGGCCGCGATCTGATCTGCGTCGATGCCGTTTCGCGCGGACGCCGGATCCTCTGCGGCTGCCGGAGATTTTCTCGACGCGGATGACGCAGTCAACGCAGCGTCGACGAGCGCCGTGGTGGAGGTTCCTTCGACGGCGTTCTGCTTTCGGTTCTCGCGTTTTCTCGACACGGGCAACCTCTCTGTTCAAGGCTCGCGCGGCTGTCTGCCGCGGATCTCGAAATAGATATTGCCTGCGAGACTCGCGCGCCGTTGATCTTGCGCGTTCTACGCAAAACTCGCGGCTGTTCCAACTCGGAACAACGTCGATCGACCGGTCGTTTCCTGCGCCGAGCGTATCGATCGCGGTCAAAAAAACTGCCGGGCCCCGAAGGACCCGGCAGCTTGGTGAAGCGGTCGTTCATGCTCGTTGCGGTGTCAAGCCTACGGTGCGTCACCCGCCGCATTGGTCGCGATCACACGGTAGTAGTACATCGCACCGCCGCTGGTTGCCGCCGCGTCCTCGGTGTAGACGAGCGTGCTGACCAGCGCGACCTGGGTGAGGTTCTGTGGATCGGTACCCCGCATGATGCGGAAGCGATCGGCAGGGCCGTGGTTCAGATCGGTCGCCGGGGACTTCCACTCCAGCCGCAGCGACGATCCATTCCAGGTCGTGAGCAACTGACTCCCATCGATCGGATTCGGCCGGTTGAGCGCCGCACCCGCAATGGTGAACGGAGCATCCGTCGTGTCCTGCCCCAACAACGAGCCACGACCGTCATAGGAGAGGACCTTGACCAGCGCGCTTTCGGTCGGCGTGCCGGAGACGGTCCAATCGTACGAAAGAGCCGTTACGTTGGTGGCCAGTGTCTCCCAGTTCGCGCCGCCATCGCGCGAGAGCTGGATCGTGTAGCGGTGATCAGGCGCTTGCGACGCCGGGTTCCATGCGATGTTCAGCGTGGAGCCGGCGAGGTTGTAACTACCCGGCAGCGGCCGGTACTGAGCCGGGTCGCCGGTGCGGACGTAATCGGTGCCTCGCCACCACTGCACATCCTCGACCTCGCCTTGAATCGTGACCGGTATCGACTGACCTTCGGCCACGGTGTCGAAGAACAGCTCCGAGTCGAACCAGAACGTCACCTCTTCGATGCCGTCGCGGTTGCTGTCGGTGTAGTACGGCGGTGGATCGGCCAGTGCGGGGACCGAGTCGTTGAGCATCACGCTGCCGAGGCGGATGTTGTGCGGGTTCAGATCGGGCGTGAGTTGAATCGTCATCCTCACGCGCAGAATGCTGCCGTCGTGACGGATGATCTTGGGCACGAAGTCAGTCAGCGTCGGCGCAACCAAGCTGACGTTGAGTCGAACCGGAACCTCGACCAACGGCGTGTACGGATCGTTGCTGTTGATCTTGATCACTGCTTCGTGAATCCCGTCCTCCAAGCCGACGGCGTCGAGCAAGACGTCGGAGTTCTGAGCGCCGCCTTCCGGTACCGTTCCACCGGTCGTACCGAGCTTGACCCAGTCGGGGATCTTCTTGAACTCGATCGCCATGTTGTTGTGCAGGTAGTCGAGGTTGTAGACCACGTTCAGTCCGTCATCCTTGGCAGAGTTCTGAATCCCGACGGTGGCGGAGTTGAGCGTGCCACTGAGCGAGAGGTACTGATAGACGATTCGGCCATTGGGGTAGAGCTGAACCTGGAAGGTGAGTAGCGAACCGGAAGCGTAACGCTCGACCGTTTGGTACTGCACGATCAGGCGTGCGCCGTCATTGTAGTAGTACGCCTTGCCGGTCGTGCGGAAGTGCAGGTCGTCCCAGAACGGTGCGAGCAGGTTCTCCGGGACGGCCGACGCGGTGTTCGGCAGCGGTTGGTTGGTGAATGTCGTCAAGGTCGAACTGAACGACAGCCAACCGTTGGTGCAGACGTTCACGGTCGAGAAGTTGTTGCCGTAGAACGGGAACGAGAAGCCGATCGGAATCGCTAGTGCGTTTTGATCGTCACCTGTCAACGCGGTGATCCGGGTGCCGATCGAACTGATGTCGACCCAATCGAACGTCGGTCCGCCCGCCTGATCGGAATCGGTCC
>CAZAHQ010000631.1:0-2587 GCA_964484415.1 uncultured Acidobacteriota bacterium
CGGGGCATCGCAGTCACCTGTCTCATAAGACACGGGCGGAGCTGCATAAAAAGTTTCCTTGGCCATCCTCACGAGTCTCTCTTGGATCGCGTTCGCCGTGGCCGGACGCAAATACCAGCTTGGGGCGATTCTGGCGCGTCACCGACAAGATCGCGCCCGTCAGCGCTTCTTCCGCGCGTATCGCCCGCACCATCGGCGGGCCCTGTTGAGCGGACTCCTGATCGAACTCCACCAAGTCGTCGAGACGCAGCAGCTTGGTCCGGTCTGCGTGAGAGACTACGATAAGGTCGAGCGAGTCACGCCATGGATCGATCTTGAACTGCTTGAGAAGTTCCTGGGCTCGGAGCGGATCGCGATTGTAGTCAACCAGCTCTGCGGTCACATACTGCGGGGCACGAGAGTGGTAACCATCGATCAGCGTTCGTATCTCGCGCAAAATTGCGTCGACTTCGGGCTGCTGCCGATCCGACAGGAAGCTGATGATCCGCACCGGCGCCTGCAGCGCGTCGAGGGTTCCTTGCGTCTTCTCCGACAGGCTGTGGATGCGACTTGTGGTCCAGTCCCATTGGACCCAGTACTTGGATCCCAAGTAGTTGGCCAAGCCCAACAACACCAAAGCCGCCAGCATCGCGACCGCGATATTGCCGCGTCGCGTCCAGCGCGCTGCCGACATCAGGACGCCTCCTTGGAAGCTTCGACCAGTCGAGCCGTGGCGAACACGCAGAACACGATGCCCGACAACGGGTAGATCAACCGCGCGCTGCTGACGACTCCGCGACTGAAATCCTGCATCGCCGCCATCAGGTCGAGTTGGCTTCCGAATCGCTGCCAGAACTCACCGGTTGGGAGTTGGCTTTGCAGCAGCGCAGGCGCGATGTACAGCAGCAACACGACGATAAAGCCTGTGATCGCGGCCACGATTTGATTGCGGGTGAGCGCCGACGCTGTCATCGCGGCCGCCAACAAGAAGGCGCCAATCAGCAGGAGCCCCAAGAAACCGGAGGCCGCGGCCTTCCAGTCGACCGCACCATAGCGAGCGAGCAGCGATAGAAACAACAGGAATGGTGCGATCAAAACCACGTAGAAGGCGAGTGCCGCAGAGTACTTGCCGATTACCATCTGCGTCTCGGTGACAGGCGCTGTCAGCAACGTCTCGATGGTGCCGGTCTGCCTTTCCTCGGCGATCAGCCGCATCGCGATCAGCGGCAAGAACACCAACAGCGGCAGCCAGAACAAGAGTCCGGTGAACATGAACGACTGAACCTCGATCGCCGGGAGGGCGTTGGCGCTGGGATAGCCAATCACCCACCAAAAACTCATCGACGAAAACCCGAGAAGCACGGTGAGAACAACCCATGCCAGTGGTTGCAGGAACAGTGAGCGCAACTCACGAGCGGCGATCCAGAGCGCGACGCGCATGGTAATCAAGCCTCCGTGGTCGAGCTGTCAGCGCGAGCGGCGGTCAACTGGTGAAACACCTCTTCGAGCGAGTGTGAACGGCGTGTGAGCTCGCGCAAGACGATTCCGTTCGCGCTCGCGCGCCCAAACAACGCCTCGCGAGGGTCGTTGTCGGCTTGCAGGGTCAGGCTCAGCCAGCCGTCATCGAGTGCGGTCGTGTCGACCAGCGACGCGAGTCCGTCGATCAACGCGGCAACCTGGCTGCCCGCTGTCGCAGGAACCTCGATCGTGACCGTGGGGGAGAGTTGCGCGCGGGACTGCAACCCCGCCGGCGTATCCTCGGCGATCACGTGCCCTTGACGGAAGATCACGACTCGGTCACAGACCTGCTCGACCTCACTGAGAATGTGTGAGGACAACAATATGGTGTGTTCCCCGCGCAGTTGTTGAATCAGCGACCGCGTCTGGATCACCTGATTGGGGTCGAGGCCGACTGTCGGTTCGTCGAGCACGAGCAGTGGCGGCGCGCCGAGCAGTGCATCTGCGAGTCCGACGCGCTGCCTGTATCCCTTCGAGAGTGTGCCCACTGTCTGATCCATGCGGTCAGCGAGCGTGCACAATTCGACGGCGCGCGCGATGGTTCCGGAGCGATTCTTGCGTGATACGCCTTTGATGGCGCTCCGAAACTCGAGGTACTCGCGGACGCGCATCTCCGGGTAGAGCGGGACACTCTCGGGAAGATATCCAAGCCGGCGTCGTGCGGCGAGCGAATCGCGCCAGACATCGATCCCATCGATCAGCGCGGTCCCCTCTGTCGGGGGCAGGTATCCACAAAGCATACGCAGCGTCGTCGTCTTGCCTGCTCCGTTGGGTCCCAATACTCCGAGCACTTCGCCGCGCCGAGCACTGAAACTGACGCCAGCAACGGCCGTCTTGTCACCGAACCTCTTCACCAAACCGGCAACTTCGATCATCTTTGTCGCGTTTCTCCAGCCGCGCCCGGATCGGGCGGGGAGTAGGTGAGTGGTGGCACCTCGTATGTCGTCTCGGTAGTGAAGAACTTGTAGTCGCTGTACTCCACCACCTGCCGGCTTACGACCGCGCGCGTCTCACGTCCCGTTTGTTGGAACGTCGCCAGCTCGACGCGCTGAGGATACGAGAATCCATCGCGGTCATAGCCAAAACTGAC
>CAZAHQ010000632.1:0-2586 GCA_964484415.1 uncultured Acidobacteriota bacterium
ACACCGTTCCGGAACTTCGGATCCCTCGCCGGGTTGCCTTGGCTCGAACGTTCACTGCCTGCGGCCGGTTGAATGCAGCGCGGCAGCTGCTTCCCACGGTTGGTCCCGTGCTCCGCGTGCCTGGCGAACAGCCATGGCCCTCGCTGGTTCGCATGTCGAATGCAGAGATCGCGATCGCAGCCGGCGACCCTCTCGCCGCTCTGGTGCTGATCAACGACGAGGGTCCACTCGTCTCCGAGTCGGAAGGGGCGCGTGAATGGCTCGGATCACTGCGCGCGAGCGCTTACGCGCGACTCGGTCGACCGGTTCCGAATGCAGAGACGCTGACGTCTGAACTTCCTGTCTCGCCAACGGCTCTCGTCGACCGGCTGTCTGCTTTGTCGGCATTGTGGCTGGCCCCGGCAGAGGGTCGACCCAAGCAGTCCAGCGCGGCGGTCGATCAGGTCGCCATGGCTCTTGAATCGGCGGGGCTGACGCGGCGTGCGGCACGCGCTTGGCTGCTGGCGGCCTTCGTGGCCGAAGATCGCGAGGCGGGGCGGCGAGCACTTGGAAACGCACTGGTGTTGGTGCCTGACGAGAATGCACCTGCAGAACTTCGCGCGGCTGTTGCCGTCGTGCGCACGCATCAGGCGCTTCGCGAAGAACGACTCGACGACGCCGTAGCCGCAAGCCGTATCGACCCCGCGCGTATGAACGGAGCTCCCGGGGTGCTGCTTGCACGCCTAGAACTCATGGCGTCGGAAGCAACCCTGACAACGGGTGATGCCGATGGTGCGATCCGGCATTCGCGAGACGGGATTCTCGAACTACAAGAGGCCGAACGCAGCACCAGCGTCGTGCCGATCGAGTTCGCCCCTTTGGTCGACGACCCTTCTGACACCGCGTTGGCGCTGGCAGCACTCTCCTTTCGCGCGACGCGTGCCACAGGAGTGGGATTCGGTGAAGCAGGAGCGACGCTGCTTCGACAACTGCGGCGCGGTGTGCGGCGCTGGTCGCTCTTCGAGGCGCAGTGGCCGGAGACTCTCGACGACCTCGCGCGTCTTGCACCGAAGAACACATGCCTGGTCGTGGCGGCTCCCGGGCGAAGTGCACCGGCGCTGGTTGCCGCCAACGGGAGCGTCGAAGAAACAACCACGGAATCGGCACTCAAGTCGGCGTCCTGCCGAGATGTTCGCGCCGTGCTTTGGGCCGGGCCGGCACCGGCTCCAGTCGGGTTGGCGACGGGTTCGAGAGACTCGCGCGTTCTCGTGCGCTTGATTGGACCGGCTCCGATTCCTGATGGTCCACTGGGAGAAACGTCTGCATTGCAACCCGCATGGAACTACCCCGTCGGCAGCGGAACGGACCGCCCGCTCGTGCGCTTGCTAGAAAAACTTGCGCAGGCTCGCTCACCATCGGTAGCGCGACCTGCGGCTGAAGACGAGTCAAAAGCAAGCAACGCATTCTTCGTGGGCGCGGGGTTGGCGCCCCCGCGCTCCCCGCTGTCGTCGGGCTGGCTCGTCCCTCCCACGGCTGGGGTACGGCAGGGATGGCTTGGGCCTGAATCTTTGACCGGGTTGGCGGGTGATCCGGCAGCAGGGCTGATTGCGGTTGGCATTAGGGCGGAGACTCCGATCGGCGCTGACCGAGGACTATGGCTGTTGGCTGAAGGCTCTCTCGCTGCCGGCTGGCGCTGGGTGTTGCTCTCGCGAATACCGCTGAGTGAACAGCAGCGCGCCGAGATCGCGGCCAGAAGCTCAGAGTGGATGGAAGATCCGATTCGAGAAGCACGCCGCCTTGCCCGCCTCGATCCTCAGACGGCGGCTGCGTTGCAGTTGTGGAGTGCTTCAGGTCGGCTCTTGCGCGTCAAGAGCGGGAACCCGGTCGACACGCTGTTCTACGTGCCGATGGTGGCGGGGATCGTGTTGGCAGCACTCACACTGATGCGACTCTTCAGGCGGTCACGTCGAGCGCGCCGCCTTTCTGCCCCCCAGGGCCCGCGTGACCTTCGGAACTCACCGGATGGCTGATCGAGTCATCGACCATCTGCTCAACGTCGTGCACCTCGTTTCTGGAAATTCGTGCAGTGGCACCAGAGGATTTCTGAGGAGTGTCGCGCGGCATCGTCTGAGTGTTTTGCACGATCGATGGATTACCGATTTCGATCGGCATCGCTTCAACCTCCCCCTCTACGCCGCCCCGGCCGGATAGGGTGAGTTTGACTCACCGGGAATATCGGCCCCAACCGCGGACCTGGGCCACCGATGACACCGTTTTTCTTGGGAAACACTGCTTTCGCCGGCGTGCCGCTTCACCAAACGTGACGGCTCGGACCTCAGCGCACGCGTCCGACAGAGATCAGCAGCCGCACTCGTGACGTCGTCAGCAACTCGCCGGGCTGGGCCAGCGAGTATGGCAACGCATCTTGGTGAGTGATCGACAAACTGCGTATCGTCTTGGACGCTCCCGCAGTGATGGGACCAAGTTTGAATCGTCCACGCAGGTCGGTTTGCGCCGATTGGACGCGACCCTGCGCGGTCACCACGGCGACTTTGGCTCCGACCAGTGGGACGTCGATCTTCTTCGGCCATGACTGCAAAACGGTGA
>CAZAHQ010000633.1:0-2583 GCA_964484415.1 uncultured Acidobacteriota bacterium
TCTCGATCATCACGATCGCTGCGTCCACCATCGCGCCAATGGCGATGGCGATGCCGCCGAGCGACATGATGTTCGCGTTGATGCCCTGCCGCTCCATGATGATGAATGCGATGAGCACGCCGAGCGGCAGCGACACGATCGCGACGAACGCGGACCGTAGATGGAACAGGAACGCGAAGCACACCAGCGCGACGACCACGAACTCTTCGACGAGCTTGCCCGTGAGATTCGCAACAGATCGCTTGATGAGACCTGATCGATCGTAAGTCTCGACGACTTCGACACCCTCAGGGAGGCTGCGCTTGAGGATCTCGAGCTTCGCCTTGACGGCAGAAATGGTTTCAAGCGCGTTTTTTCCCGAGCGCATGACGATGATGCCGCCGGTGACCTCTCCCTTGCCGTCGAGCTCCGCGATTCCACGCCGAGCCTCGGGGCCGATCTGCACGGTGGCGAGGTCTCCAAGGCGAACGGGAGTGCCATCTGCACTCGTTCTGACCGCGATCTTCTTTAAGTCATCGATTCCGCGAAGGTATCCCCTCGCACGCACCACGTACTCCGCCTCGCCAAGTTCCAGCACAGACCCGCCGGCTTCCTGGTTGGATGCTTCGACAGCTTCGATGACTTCCCTATGAGTCACCCCATAGGCACGGAGTCGATCCGGTTTCAGCACAATCTGGTACTCGCGGGCCGCCCCGCCGAGCGTCGCCACCTCCGCGACGTTGGGCACTGATTTGAGCTCGAACTTCAGGAACCAGTCCTGGATGGCGCGCAGCTGCGAGATGTCGTGCTTGCCCGTGCGATCCACCAAGGCGTACTGATAGACCCAGCCCACGCCGGTCGCGTCGGGACCCAGCGCCGGAGTCACGCCGGCCGGCAAACGACTTTGCACCTGATTCAAGTACTCGAGGACACGCGAGCGCGCCCAGTACGGATCCGTGCCGTCGTCGAACAACACGTACACATACGAGTCACCAAAGAACGAGTACCCGCGCACGGTCTTTGCGCCCGGCACGGATAGCATCGTCGTCGTGAGCGGATAGGTAACCTGGTTCTCAACGATTTGTGGCGCTTGCCCCGGGAAAGGCGTTCGGATGATGACCTGGACGTCCGAGAGATCCGGGATCGCATCGACCGGCGTGCGCGACACCGACCAAACACCCCAAGCGGTCACTAACAACGTTGCAAGCAACACCAAGAACCGGTTGTCGATCGACCAGCGGATGACGCGAGCGATCATGGCCGGTTCCCCGCAGGGTCGGCGCTGCCGTTCGATCTCGAGATGCTCTCGATCTGATAGCCGCCCTCCACTAGTTTGAAAGCAAACGTCACGTGATCGCCGACTTTCAGATCGAGTGCTGCGCCGCTCGCAGGCTTTCTGAACCCCATGGTCATCGGCGGCCAGTCGAGCGAGGGCACTGACCCATGTTCGAGCGTGATGGAGTCCTCATCGATCGCCGTGATTTTTCCCTCCGCGATGTGCACAAGCGGTGCCGACGATGATTCGGCCGGCTTCGCAACCGCAGGCGAATCTTCGCCTGCCATCCCGAGCCGGCTTACAGACGACTTGAGGCTGGCCTCGGAATCGATGAGGAACTGCCCGGAGAGAACGATCGCCTGACCTTCGACGAGGCCATTCAGGATCGCAGTACGGCCATCCGCTTCGCCGCCCGTGATGACGTTTGCGACTCCAAAAGATCCATCCTTGTTCACGATGACCACGACCGATCGCTCACCGGTTTGAATGACGGCTTCGTTCGGGACTACGAGTTGCGGTTCCCGGTTTGGCGTCGAAAACCGCAATGACACGAACATGCCGGGCGCGAGACGAGTGTCGGCATTCCTGAGCTCGACGCGCGCCGCCAGCGTGCGGGTTTGCGCATCGACCTCCGGCAAGAGCGCAATGACACGACCGTCGAACGTGACTCCGGGCCATGCGGTCGCGGTCGCCGAAACCGTCGAACCTGGATTCACGAGCGACACGTTCGTTTCGGGAATACGCGCATTGACCCACACGGTCGATAGTCCGTTTACACGAAAGAGCGGCGCGCCTGGCATGAACGCGGCACCTTCGCGAACCCCAAGCTCGCTCACGACTCCGTCTATCGGCGAGAAAATGGTGGTGGTTGCGAGGGGTTTGCGCTCGCCCTCGATGCGCTTGATCGTTGCCTCCGGCACCCCGAGGATGCGAAGCCGCTGACGCGCGGCATCTCGCAGACCGCGTGCGGATTCGGATTGCGCATCGAGAAGTGACAGGTACTCCTGCTGCGCTTCGAGCCATGCCGGCGCCTGGATTTCCGCCAGTGCCTGGCCACGTCGCACTCGTTCAAGCGGCGAACGCACAAAGAGCCGCATCGCATATCCCTCGACGCGCGCGGGAACGACAGCCAACAGCCTCTCGTCAAACGCAACACTGCCGACCGCGGAAAGCGTCCTGTCGAAGGCGACCGATTCCACCTTGCCGACGCGGATACCGAGATTCTGTGTGACATTCGCGGGAACTCGCACGCCGGTGTCGGATCCGGCTTCGTCGGCGTAGACCGGCACCAACTGCATGTCCATGAACGGGGACTTGCCCGGCTTGTC
>CAZAHQ010000634.1:0-2582 GCA_964484415.1 uncultured Acidobacteriota bacterium
GCGGTGTTCGTGCACCCGTGGGAGATGTTGGCCAAGGAGCGGATGCCGAAGTACTGGTTGCCGTGGCTGGTCGGGATGCCGACCGAGACGGCACTGGCGGCGTCCACGCTGGCATTCGGCGGTGTGCTCGAACGACTTCCGACGTTGCGGATCGGCCTGGCGCACGGTGGCGGTTCATGGCCGTGGTTGTTGGGTCGCATGACCCACGGGTTCGCGGCGCGCCCCGATCTGTGCGCCGTCGATAACCCCGTCTCGCCCGAGAAATACGCACGCCGTTTCTTCTACGACACACTGCTGCACGACACCGCCGCGCTGCGCTACCTCGTGGCGCTGGCCGGCGCCGAGAGAATCGCGCTCGGAACGGACTATCCGTTCCCGTTGGGTGAATCGGAGCCGGGTGCACTGATCGACTCGCTGAGCGAACTCGATCCGCTCGTGCGCGCTCGGCTGCTGGCCGGGACCGCCTTGGAGTTCTTGGGGCGCACTCCATGAGACTCATCAGCGAGCAGCAAGCGCTGGCACTCGATCGCGACAGCCCGCTCTCGCGATTTCGCTCCGAGTTCTGCCTGCCGCACGATGCCACGGGGCGCGATCTGTTGTACTTCTGCGGCAACTCGCTCGGATTGATGCCGCGCCGCGCACGCGCGATCGTGACGGAAGAACTCGACGATTGGGCCGAGCACGCGGTGGAAGGACACTTCCGCGCACATCGCCCCTGGTTTTCGTATCACGAGCAGTTTCGTGATGCAGCGGCACAACTGGTCGGCGCGCTCCCCAGCGAGGTCGTGATGATGAACTCGCTGACGGTCAACCTGCACCTGATGCTGGCCACGTTCTTCCGGCCGCAGGGTGAGCGTCGGGCGATCCTGATGGAGGAAGGGGCATTCCCTTCCGATCTGTACGCTGTGCAATCGCAGCTTCAGTGGCACGGACTCGATCCGGAGCGCGACCTGATCGTGGGCCGGCCGCGCGACGGAGAAGACCTGCTGCGGCGCGAGGATATCGAGCGGCTGCTCGAACGCGATGGCCCGCGTATCGCGCTGATGTTGTTCGGCGGCGTGCACTATTACACCGGCCAGTGGTTCGAGATGAAAACGCTCACACAAGCGGCGCAGCGCCAGGGGATCGTGTGTGGCTGGGACCTGGCCCATGCGGCCGGCAACGTGCCGCTTTCGTTGCACGATTGGAATGTCGATTGGGCCGCGTGGTGTTCGTACAAGTACCTCAACGCGGGGCCCGGCGCGGTGGCTGGATGTTTCGTTCACGAGCGGCACGGCAACAACACAACGCTCCCGCGCTTCGGCGGTTGGTGGGGAAACGATCCCGCGACTCGCTTCGAAATGCGCGCTCAACGCCAGTTCATCCCGCGCCAGGGGGCGGACGGCTGGCAACTGTCGAACCCTCCGATTCTGTCGCTGGCGCCATTGTTGGCGTCGCTTCAGTTGTTTCAAGCGGCAGGAATCGATGCTCTGCGAGAAAAATCGCTGCAACTGACCGGCGTCTTGGAAGCACTGATCGAAGCACTCCCGAATCGGCCGTTTGGCGTGATCACGCCGCGCGATCCCGCCCAGCGCGGCGCGCAGTTGTCACTGCGGATCGATGGCGATGCCGCCGCGTTCCAGCATCGGCTGCAAGCCCGCGGCGTGATCGCCGATCGGCGTGATCCGGATGTGATTCGCTTGGCCCCTGCGCCTCTGTACAACTCGTTCCATGAGGTGTGGCGGCTGGCGGCGATACTCGCAGAACTGGGAGCGTCCGCATGAGCGACCGAATCGTCATCGCAGGATCTGGGTTGGGCGGGTCGCTGCTCGCAGTCTTGCTCGCCAAGCAGGGGCACGAGGTCAGCCTTTACGAGCGACGCTCCGATCCCCGGTTGGTTTCGGCGGTGCGCGCCCGCTCGATCAACCTGGCGCTGTCGACCCGAGGCCTTCACGCCCTCGATCAGGCCGGGTTGAAGCAGCAGGTGCTCGACATGTCGGTTGCGATGCCGGGCCGAATGATCCATGACCGGCAAGGGAACACAGCATTCCAGCCGTACGGATTGACGCCCGATCAAGCGATCTACTCGATGTCACGCAGCGGCCTCAACATGGCGTTGGTCGAGGCGGCCGAAGCACTCGGTGTCGCGGTGTCGTTCGATCGCCGCTGTGTGGGTCTGGATTCGGTCAAGCGTGAAGTCAACTTTCGTCACGAGCCGAACGGCCAGATCGAGACGGTCACTGCCGATCTGATCGTCGGCGGTGACGGCGCGTTCTCGGCGGTGCGGACCGAGGTCGCGAAACTCGGGCGATTCGACTACTCGCAGTCGTACCTCGAGCACGGCTACAAAGAGCTGACGATCCCTGCGACCGATGACGGCGGGTATCGGATCACACCCAACGCGCTGCACATCTGGCCGCGCGGCGGATTCATGATGATTGCGCTCCCGAACCGCGAGGGCTCGTTCACCGTCACCTGCTTTTGGCCTTACGACGGGCCCAACGGTTTTGAGTCGCTGAAGACTCCTGACGACGTTCGCAACTACTTCGAGACCACGTTCCCGGACGCGGTGCCGCTTATGCCCGCGTTGGTGGAGGACTACT
>CAZAHQ010000635.1:0-2560 GCA_964484415.1 uncultured Acidobacteriota bacterium
GCTGTTGGGCCGCCTCTCGGAATTGCGCGGTCGTCTGAAGATCTCGGTGCGCGACGGAATGCTGGTCAGTGGCGACGAGACCTTCGTGCTCTTGCTCCTGCGTCCGAACGGCCCGTCACAAGATATTGCGTTCGCGACACAGCTATTGAGCGAGACCGCGGCAGCGGTCAAAGTTGCGCTGGCAGCCAATGACCTGCAAGGCAGTGTGGCCGCCGGGCCGCCACCGAACGGCTTGGAAGCCAAGGAGTTGCACATCGGCATCACCGGTGCGCCGGCGATCTTGGCCGACTACCGCAGCTTCTTGGCCTCCGACCTGAAATGGGTCTCGCTCATTTCGTTCGTTGCCAACCTGGCGCTGTATCTGGTTGCGTTCCGGCGAGTCAGTGCCCTGCTCGTCGCCGGTACCGCTCTCTGGGTCGGTCTGACCTGGTCCCTCGGATTCACGGCACTCGCGGTTGGTGGCATCAACATCTTCACCGCAGGTTCGGTGGCGATTCTCTGTGGGCTTGCGATCGATCCGACGATCCATCTCTACAACCGGTATCTCGAAGAGGTGCATGCCGGCAAAGACATGGCCAAGGCTTTCGCGATTGCACTGGGTGACACAGGAATCGGAATCCTCGCCGTCGCGACCACCACTTCGATGGCGTTTCTCGCTGCGGCCGTGTCGAGTTTTCGCGGCATCCGTGAGTTGGGGATCATCTGCGCGGCCGGCATGGTGCTGTCGTTGGCGGCCAGCCTGTTTCTGGTCCCATCGATAACCGCGCTGATTGCGCGAATGACGCGCACTGCGGAAAAACCTCGCGGGCTTTCCGGTTTCGGGTTGGAGCCGTTGCTGCGATTCGTGCTGCGCCGCCCGAAGTTCGTGATTTGGGTTTGGGTGGTTGGATCGGTGCTGCTGCTGCTGCCGACGCTGGGTCTGAGACTCGATGAGGATTTCTCCCGCTTCCGCCCCGAGTCGGCGCCGAGCATCAAGCTCCAGAATCTGATCGCCGATCACACCGGCACCGCGCTGCAGCCGATACTCGCGCTGGTTCCCGGCAACAGCGAGCAGGAGATCCTCGAGAACAGCTCCAAGGTGGAGTCCGCATTGCATGCGCTCACACACGGCGATCAGCCGCTGCTGATGACAGTGCTCGGTCCATCGCGCGTGATCCCGCCCGTGTCGCAACAGCAACGATCGTTGGCGGCATTGCGCGGGTTACGACAACGGGGACTCGATCCCGCTTCGGTCGAAAGCAGCTTGCTCGCGGCCGAGGACCGCTCCGGATTCGCCGTTGACGAGGTTGCGCGGCGTGCCGCCTTGCGCGTGCGCCGCATGTTGGAACGCGATCAACCGATCGATCTTGCCGAGGCTCGTCGCGGGCCGTTGAGCGGGATGCTGCACGAAATGATGATCGAAGAGGCACCCGGTCATACCTCCGGAATCGTGTCGGCGTATTTGCGTCCGGGGGTCAAGACCGGAGAAATCGTGCCGGCGATGCGGGCGGCGATCGCCTCGACCGGCGTTGCGGCCGATCTGGTTGGTGGTCGCGTGATCAGTCAAGACCTGAAGCCTGTGGCACTCAGAAGCGGCGTGATCGCCACGCTGCTCTGCACGGGGGGAGTGCTGATCGTGTTGCTGCTCACGTTCCGGAGCCTGCAGTTGGCGCTGCTGACGTTGCTGCCGCTGCTGATCGGTGTGGCTGGTTCGATCGGTTTGGTTCAACTGTTCTCGATCGATTTCAACTTGGTCAGCCTTTCGATGCTGCCGCTGGTGATTGGAATGGGGATCGACAACGGCATTCACGTGGTGCATCGCTTCATGGAAGACGCAAGTGGGGACCTGGAGGATGTGATTCATCACACCGGTCGCGGTCTGGTGATGACGGCGATCACCACGATCGCCGGTTTCGCCGCACTCTTCTTCGCGGACAACCCGGGGCTGCGAGCCTCGGCGTGGTTGGTCTGTCTCGGAATCGGTACCTCGTTCGTCTCGGCGGTAACGTTGCTGCCGGCACTGTTGGTCGTCACGCGCAAACGATGAACTCGCGGTCGGTTTCGTTGCTGATGGTGGGTGCCTTGCTGTTGGCACCCGCCGCACCTTCTATCGCCGCAACCCAAGCGCCAAGCCGCGGGCCGCGTGGCATGGTGGCGTCGCAGAGTGCGCTGGCGTCGCAGGTTGGTGTCGATGTGCTGCGGCGCGGCGGCAATGCCGTCGATGCCGCCGTCGCGGTCGCGTTTGCGATGGCCGTGACGTTTCCGGAAGCCGGGAACATCGGCGGCGGCGGTTTCATGCTGCTGCGGCTGGCCGATGGCCGTGCGACGGCGATCGATTACCGCGAAACCGCGCCCGCCGCAGCCTCGCGCACGATGTTTCTCGAGCCTGACGGGACGCCGATGACGGATGACCGCGGCCCGCGTTACGGCTATCGCGCGGCGGGAGTTCCCGGGACCGTTGCCGGGTTGCACCTGGCTTGGCAGAAGTACGGTTCCGGCAGAATGCGTTGGAAAGAGTTGGTTGCGCCGGCACAGCGACTGGCCGCACAAGGGTTCGTGGTCGACGTGCGCCTGGCCAAAC
>CAZAHQ010000636.1:0-2556 GCA_964484415.1 uncultured Acidobacteriota bacterium
GAACCGTTTTGGCTGAGGATCCCGCACAACCCTGCGCCTTGTGCGGGGCGTGGCGTGCCGTTGGATCGATAGCCGTGCGGTGCTTCCGTGAAGCCTTGCACTCCCACCATCAACCACCACGTTGCTTTCCCTGCCGCAGGTTTGGGGATTGCGATCGTGGCGGTTCCAGTCACCGGCAACAGACACGCCGCGCCGTCATAGCGATAACTCGAGAGGTTGTCCGAACTGCCGTAAAGCAGGTGATAGATCTCGACCGCGCATTGGGCGGTGTCCCAGGTCACGATCACGTCGTCGGGACCCCCACTGACGGCTCTGCGCGCCCGCATCGCTGCGCCAGGTGCCCATTTGCCGTCCGGAACAGGATGAACGTGTGCCGGACCTGCGACACAGACACCCGGCTCGTAGACATCCAGACCGTCGACGTTCCATCCGCAGAAGTGGACGCTGCTATCCGATCGGATGCTGAATCTCAGTCGCGCCGCCGATTTTCCTGCCAGCGTCGCCGATGCATCGAACTCTTGCAGCACCCAAGCGCCATCGTTGACGTCGGTGTTGGGATTGCTCCACAACGTCGACCAGGTCGAACCGTTGAATCCCTCGAGCGAGGCCAGGTCGTAACTGTTCTTCTCGACACCGAGCCAGCGACGGTAACGCACGAATGTCGTGGGGTGCCCGACCGTGTTGAAGCTGGGGCCTGTCGCGTACTGCGACGCGGTGATGTTGTCCTCGTAATTTCCAACGCTCGTTCCGCTGCCGGTCAGGTCGTTACCCAACACACCACTCCCTGAATACGCGACGGTCGGATCGGCGGCACCACTGCCACCCGCGGCCGTTCCACCCCGTCCCTGTGGCGCGCCGATCTGCCATTCGCCTTCCAGCGTCCAGCCGGTCGCGGTTTCGAACCCGGCGCTGAACAGCAGATTGTCGGGCCCTGAGGGGGTCGCGCTCTGTTGCAACGTGTTGAGATCTTCGTTGCCCGAATTGCACGGCCCGCTTCCGGTCGCGACGTTGTCTTCAGCCCGCACCACGTAGTAGTACGGCAAACCGCTGTCGATGCCGTTGTCGCGATAGCCGGTACCAGACACGCAACTTGCGATCCGTGTTGCGGCTGTCGGTGCGAAACCTGGAATCAACGAGCGGTAGATGTTGTACTTTGCGGCGCTACCGCACTGTGGTGTTGCGGCATTCCACGCCAGATCGACAGTGCACTGCGAGCCCTTGAGATTGGTGGCCGAGACGAGGCCCCCGAAGACCGGCCGGTCGAGGCAGACACCGGTCGCCTGTTTGCTGGTGCAATTCGACTGTGCCGACTCCGCTCCACACGAATTGATCGCCGTGACACGGTAGTAGTAGGTCCTGCCGCCAGAAACTTGCGTGTCGCTGTACGAAGCAACGGCCGATGTCCCGACCTGCATAAGGCCGGTGTCGCAGCCGGTCACCGAGCGATAAACACGGTATTGCGTGGCGCCCGCAGCTGCCGTCCAGGTGAGGTCGATTCGATTGTTCCCCGGCACGTTGGAGTAGAGGTTGGTCGCCGCCGCGCCCGGATCGCAAACGGAACATCCCGGGAGCGGATGCGCCGAGCTTTGGATCGCCGCGTAAACGTCCCTGATCGGCACGCCGCGATTGGGGCAACTGGCGCAGTGATGCAACGCGACGACCTTGTGGGTGTTTCCGGAGATCACCGGTGAGCCGGAGGAGCCACCCTCGGTATCGCAGAAGTAACCGACATCGGGAGGGCCGCTGGTTTGGCAGGCCGGTTCGTTGGTGGAGTAGACCTCGCACTTCCCGGATTGATCGTGAACGGTGTCGGTGCTCTCCAGCGCGATGATTTTGGGGACGCCGCTGGGGTGGCCCGGGATGTAGATCCGTTCGTCGATGCTCGGGAGCCGATCCTTGTCCCACTGCAAGAACCCGTACGTTGCTTGCGGATCATTGCCCGCCAACGCCGGCGTGATCAACGCGTAGTCCAGCGGCGCATCCGATTCCAACAGCGTGCCGCCCTGCAACTGCAGCGCCACCGTCGCCGTACCGGAGCCGCAGCCCGGAGTCTTGTAGTCGAACTGGAACTCGATTTGGTTGAGTTCGGCTTGCGATCCGACGCAATGCTGATTGGTGATGATGTGATTCTGGCAAGAGGCCAACCAGCCGGTGCAATGTGCCGCACCATTCTTGATCAGCCGCACCACGGCGCGGGACTTGTTGAACTCGGTCGGGAACGACGAGCGGTAGCATTCGACGTCCTTGAAATCTTTGGTGCCGCAGACCGCATCGGGCCCCGGGTCTACGTCTGGGAAGCCGTGCGTCCAACGGTCGATCAACACTCCGAACTTGTCGCCGTCGGCCGATTGCTGCGCGCGCAACGTGATGATCATCGTGTCGCCCAGGATCGACAGGCCCCAGAAATCGCTGCCCCGATCCTCCAGTCCGCGGCCGGTGTACGTGTGCACGTAGATACCGTTCGGGTCGGTCAGTTCCAGTACATCGCCCGGCGCGAGTTCGAAGCGCTCGAAATGAACCGCAATGTACGAAGCGCCAGGGTGACGGATGACCGTC
>CAZAHQ010000637.1:0-2556 GCA_964484415.1 uncultured Acidobacteriota bacterium
CGCAATCGGCACGCGTCGCATCTGGCCTTGTTCGCCGATCGGGTTCGTCGCGAGTACTGGCGGGGTGAGGTCGACCACAACTTGGAGGACCTGATACGTGATGTTGCCGGCCCGGTCGGAAACCGTCAGCTCGAACGAATGTCTGCCCTCCCGTAGAGCCTCGAGTGGCACGCCAAAGGACGCGACGCCGGTGGCCAGGTCCCGTTTGAGGAAAAACAGGAGTGAAGGACCGCCGTCGATGGAGTAGAATGCAGAATCGTTCACAAGATCGTCATCAGAGACCGTACCGGTGATGATGAGATTCATCTGGTTCACAAACCACTCGTGACCCTCGTCGAACCGAGCCAGCGGGGGGCTGGCATCATGAGTGAACGCGACGGAACGGACGACGACGTTGCCAGCCCGGTCCATGCCCCGAAGCGTCAACTCGTGATGGCCGGGAGCGAGTCCGTCGAGCTCGATCACGAACGTGCCGGTCGATGCATTGCTGCCGGGTGCAAGGCGGACGATACCGGTCCGCTCCTGGTCCAGCGTGAACTGCAGCTCGCCTGACAGCAGGTAGTCGTCAGTCAAGGATCCCGTGACGACTACCGAGGCAGTCGCAATGAGCCCATTCGCGCCGAGAGGATCGACTTGGAGGATCGGCGCCGATCGATCGACACGGAACGAGACGGAGGTTCGCGAGTTGTTCCCGAAGAGGTCGGAGGCCGTTATTACAAGTTTGTGAGCACCTGGCGAGAGGCCAGTAAGCGGAATCTCAAACCGACCGAACGTCGTGCGGGTGTCCAGGATCACCGGGCTGGAGCCGACGCTGCCCCCGTCCAGCTCGTAAAGGACCGAGTCGGAAAGATCGGCCGCCGACTGGAGTCGTCCGGTCACGAGGAGCGACGATTGGTTCGTGAGGTCATCGGAGTCGATGGTGTCAATGAGGACTGAGGGCAGCTCCGTGCTGGACGATAGTATCGTCACCTCCGGGGGACCAACCGAGAAAGTTACGTTCGGATCGACGGACCGGATCCGCAGGGCGTCGAGGATCCCTCCGTAGAACGTCAAGAACCCTTCGGCCGCCCCTGCACCGAGCGCCGTCCCCTCGATCTGTCGCGACCCAACCAATTCACCCTGATAGAAGGTCTCCAGGAAGATCCCCCTTGAGCCCTCTCCGCTACCCTCGACGGCGAAGAAGAGCCGCCGCAGTTCTGTGATCGGATTCGAGAAACCGAGAGTTAGGGCATTGCCGGCGGAGCCGACAACCTCCCGCACGACCACACCCGAGAACGACTCATAACCAACATCCCATGCAATGGCCGTCTGGAACGCCGTGGGACCATCCGAGCCGGAGACCGAGATGGTAAGAGTTGCCGCAGGATCGATCCGCTTGATGGGGGTGGGCGTTCCGACTGCCAAGTCGTTGAAGTCGAACCGGGCAACCGGGGCGGTCGCGAAGGAAAGGCCCGCCGCCTCAGGAGCCGTCGGAGGCCCCCCCTCCTCCGGCGTGTGGGCCACGAGGTACGTGGTCACCAGCGTGGGCACGGTGCTCCCCCTCAAGGTCTGGGACACCAACACCGATTGCCGGTCGGCTCGGCTGACGGAAAGGTCAAAGTCGGTTACGGCTTCACCGAAAACCTGGATCGTGTAATCGCCTCCCACCGCGAATGGGATCGCGATGAACACGCCACGATTGGCCTGGGAACCAAACCTCACTCCCGGGATCTCAAAGTACGACAGGCCAGTGTATGGGTCGATTCCCGCTCTCCGGCCCAAGGCATCGATCACGAAAAGTCCCCCCACTTGCACCCATCCCTCGTCGGCGAGCACCGGCGGATACGGTGCTTCTTGCCTGAGGGGTGAGGACGAAGTCGCGCTGGAAAGCGTCACCGTGAGCGCCTGGTTTGCCATCGTGAGGAAGTCGTCCCATGGGAAATAGAAGGGATCATGCCTCCCAGGCGTACGATTCCGGACTTGCCCGTGCGAGAGAATCCCTTGGGCGACGTTCCCTGAATAACCATCCTGAAAAGTCGGTTTCGGTGGCTGCGATGCAAATGTCTTCGCCTCGGCAGAAGGAATCTGCACGCCTACATAGATTTTCACCTGGGTCGGACCTTCCGCGGGACTGGTGGGCCTGTACCTAAAGGCACTCGATAGTTTATAGGTCTTATGAGAAACGGTGTAATACAAATAGTCGAGTCCGAAATAGCCCGCCTGCGGGGTATAGGTGATCTTCCCCGTGGCGGGATCGATCGTGGCCGTCCCATGCGAAGGGCCACTGGTGATCGTGAGGCTCTCCCGGTCGAGTTGCCCGGGAGCGGCTGACAGGTTGTCTTCGTCTAAGTCGTTCGCGAGGACTTCTATCAAGCCAGCCGCATTGAAGTTGACCGAGGCGAGATCACGTTGGGTGATGCTTGAGGGGCGGTCTCCCGCCTGAAAGAGCGGTTGGCCATTGCCACCGGTCGGGAAGGACTCGAGTTGACCAATCCCATCTGGAGCAGGATCGGGGAAGGGTTTCGACGAGAGTCTCCCGCCACCAGGCCCGTAGGCGGGATCCGCGCCGGGAGCGCT
>CAZAHQ010000638.1:0-2555 GCA_964484415.1 uncultured Acidobacteriota bacterium
CGCATGTGTTCTATCGCGACAAGATCATCGAGGTCGCGACGTTCCGCAGCAACGCACCGGCGCCCGGCGACGCCGATGTGATTGCCGATGAAACGGAGTTGACGGCCGGTCTTACCGATCAGGCTGGTGGTCATCACGACACAACCGATGAAAACGGCGGCGGTGAGAGCGTCGCCCCCGAGGCGAGCAAAGCAGCCGAGGTCTTGATCATTCGCGACGACAACGTCTTCGGTACCGCCGAGCAAGATGCAGTCCGCCGCGACTTCACGATCAACGCACTGTTCTACGATGTCGAACGCGAGACGATCATCGATTACGTCGGCGGCGTTCACGATGTCGAGCGCAAGCTGTTGCGCACCATCGGCGACCCGGCCATCCGGATGCGCGAAGACCCGATCCGCATGTTGCGTGCGATTCGCTTGGCCTCGCGCCTCGGGTGCACGGTCGATCACGCATCGTGGGACGCCATCGAGCGCTTTCACCCCGAAATCATGCATGCTGCCGCGCCGCGGATCTTGGAAGACGTCTTGCGGATGTTCCGTGGCGGCGCGATTGCGCCGGCGTTCGACATGATGCTCGCCTCCGGCGTGATCGAGACGATCATGCCCGAGCTGTTCGCCCATCTGCGGCGGGAAACCACGCAGGAAACCTCGGAAGAGGTCGAAGCGCTGCGCCGAGCGTTGTTGGTCGCCGATGCGTGGACCCACTCCGGCCGAACGCTTTCCGACCCGGTGCAACTCGCGCTGCTTCTAACCCCCACCGTTCTGACACGCGTGTACGACGCTCATGGACGTCATACCTCGGCCCCGGCCGTCGCCTTGACCGGCGAAATCGTTCGACCGATCGCTCAACGCTTGGCGATCAGCAAGCGCGACAGCGAGCGAATCCGTCAGATCCTGCTCAATCTCACCAAGCTCGGTGCCAAAGGGCGACGACGGCGCGGCGCCGCCGCACTGGCGCGACGCAATTACTTCGCCGACACGCTCGAGTTGTTCGAGTTGTTCTCGCACGCCACCGGCGAGGGGGAAGAAGACGTCACCCGCTGGCGGCGTCGCACGGAAGAGGGGGGCAACGTCGAGGAACCACAAGAGACGCGCCGTCCACGCCGACGTCGCGGCGGCCGCCGGCGGCGATGAAAAAGGGGTGACGGTTAGCGTCACCCCTTTGCATCCGATCGTCCGTAGTTGGTGCGGCAGAATCAGTACGACAACGCCAACTCCACCAACGTGTTGACACCCGCGCCGGTCCCACCCTTGCTCCAGTACGAGTGGTCGACCTCGTAGAACGCCGGTCCGGCGATATCGAGGTGGACCCAATTCACATCGTCGTGAACGAACTGCTTCAGAAACAACCCTGCCGTCAACGCTCCACCATAGCGTGTCCCGGTGTTGCGCAGATCGGCAATGCTGCTCTTGAGTTGATCCATGTAGTCATCGGGCAGCGGCAACGGCCACATCCGCTCGCCGGCGCGGCGCGCGGCCGATAGCACGGCCTCGCGCGATTCGGTCGAGGGGCTCATCACTCCGGTGATGGTCGGTCCGAGCGCAACCACACAGGCACCGGTCAACGTGGCGAGGTCGACGATCATGTCGGGCTGCAACTCGGTGCAGGCGTAGTCGAGCAGATCGGCCAAGACCAAACGCCCCTCAGCATCGGTGTTGTTGATCTCGACCGTGGTTCCACGGCGCGTGCGCAGCACATCACCCGGCTTGTACGCTCGCCCCGAGATCAAGTTCTCGACCGCACCGAAAAGGCCGTGAACCTCGACCTGCGGTTGAAGCTGGGCAATCGTGGCCATGGCGCCGATGACGGCAGCGGCGCCGGCCATGTCCATCTTCATGTCGAGCATGTGGTCGCTGCCCTTGATGTTGTAGCCGCCGGAATCGAAGGTGACTCCTTTGCCCACGAACACCAAGCGAGCGCGCGCTTTGCGGCGCGGCTTGTAGATCAAGTGCCCCACGCACGGCGGACTGTCGCTGCCGCGCGCCACCGCGAGCAACGCTCCCATGCGCTGACGCTCCAACTCGGGGCGAGACATGATGCGCACGCGCAAACTGTGTCGCCGCCCGACGCGGCGTGCTTCGGCCGCAAGCGCCGCCGGTGTCATCGCGGCGGGCGGTTCGTTGACCAGATCGCGCGCGATCGAGAGCCCCTCGCCCAGCGCCAACGCCTTTTCCAACCCGGCCGCGGCCGAGTCGCCTGCGCGCTGTGTGCAGAGCGTCACGCGCTGCGGCGGCGTGACGTGCGCTTTTTCGTCGGTGAGGTAGCGCTGGAATTTGTAGAACGCCATCGACAGGCCGAGCGCAATGCTGCAGGTGGTGTCACTGATCTCCGCCGGCGTCCCTGCCGGCAGCGCGACAGCCATTCGCTTGGCGTTCAACTTCAACGCTTGCCGACCGGCCGCCGCCGCCGCGCCGCGCCACCGCTCCGCCGTCAGTTCCTGCTTCGGACCCAAGCCGACGAGCACGACCGTGCGCCGCGTGGCCCCAGACCCGAGCGGCACACACAGCACAGCATCTTTCTTCCCGTCGAACTTCTCGCGAGAGACTTCAGCC
>CAZAHQ010000639.1:0-2554 GCA_964484415.1 uncultured Acidobacteriota bacterium
ATGGACTCCACCGACCGCCGTATCCTGAAGGCCCTTCAAAGCGACGCCAGGATCGCCAACTCCCAGGTCGCCAAGCAGATCGGGATGGTCCCGTCGGGGACCCTCGAACGGATCCGCAAGCTCGAGGAATCGGGGGTGATCGCGGGATATCACGCCCGGCTCAACCCAAAAGCGATCGGGCTGTCGCTGTTGGCCTTTGTGTTCGTCAAATCGACGGAGCGTCCCGGCACCATGTCCACCGCAACGCGACTTTCGGAGATACCCGAGGTGCAAGAGGTACATCACGTCGCTGGTGAAGACTGCTATCTCGTCAAGGTGCGCGTGGCCGACACCGAACGCTTGGGTCGATTGCTTCGAGAGCAGTTTGCCAAGATCGAGTCGATCGTTTCGACCCGCACCACGATCGTGCTCGAAACGGTGAAGGAAAGTGGTGAGCTGCCATTGTCGACCGAAGACGCACCCGTGCAGCAGAAGGACGGTGCCGCATGAACGCGGCGGCACGCGCGCGTCGCACCTCGGTAGCGTTGGCGCTCTTGGCCGTCTACTTGATTTGGGGTTCGACCTACCTCGCGATTCTCGAAGCGATCAACACGATTCCTCCGCTGGCGATGGCGGCGATGCGACTTGTCGCTGCAGGTTTGCCGCTGTTGCTATGGGTGCGTTGGAGGAACGGCGCCTGGCCAGCGCGCGCCTCGTGGGGCTGGTCGGCCGTTGCCGGCGTCCTGATGTTCACCGGTGGCAATGGGGCCGTGGTTTGGTCGGAGAAGACGGTTCCTTCCGGATTGGCGGCGTTGATCGTGGCGTCGGTCTCGTTCTGGACCGTATTGCTCGAAGGACTGCGACCTGGTGGTCAACGTCAGCGGTTGAGTGTGTGGTTGGGAATTGCGCTCGGATTCGTGGGTCTTTTGGTGTTGATCGGTCCCGATGCTTGGACCGGTGCGGGGCCGGTACCGCTCTTCGGCGCGATCGTGCTGGTACTCGGTTCCTTGTTGTGGGCAATTGGCACGTTGATCTCGGTGACCACGGTCAAGCGCGGACTTGCCGCGGGTTTGGGTTTGTCCGCACTGCAGATGCTGTTTGGCGGCATCGGACTGGCGGTTGCGGCGGCGCTGCATGGCGAGTGGCAGGTGCTCGACCTGAGCGCGGTATCGGCGAGATCGTGGGCCGCGGTCGTCTATCTGATCGTGGCCGGATCTTTGGTGGCGTTCAGCGCTTACAACTGGTTGCTCAGCAACACATCACCGGCGGTTGCCACCACCTATGCCTACGTCAATCCGGTGGTCGCGATGCTGTTGGGTTGGTTTTTCGTCGGCGAGCCGTTCACGCCGCGCATCATGGTGGCGTCGATGCTGATTCTCGGCGCGGTCGCGACGATCATTCGCGCCAGGACGAAACCGCCAAAACTGCAGAGCAAATCAATCGCCGTCGAGACCAAGCCGGCCGTGGCACGCGAAGCGAGCTGAACGCTATTCGTGCAGCGCGCCGTAGATTCGCTCACGGCAGCGACGCTCGGCGTCGACCTCACCGAACAGATGGTGCATGTCGGCTCGCTTGAGCCAGGCAAGCACGCGTGCCGGGTCGAGTTCCGTCGCGGCCACGTACCGGCGGAGCGCGTTGACGCGATCGCCCAGCAGATACGCGGCGTCGCCAGCACGCTCGGTCCAGGCCGCGTCACGGTCGTGTCGCTGGATCTGATCCAGCGCCACGTTCTGCGCGCCGCTGAAGTCGCTTCGTTGAATTGCGGCGATGAACAACCGCTCGTTCTCATCGGCGGCATCGTCGGCCCGCAGGGTGCGCAACCACTCGTCGACGAATAGCGCGCGCCGGCCAGGCGCCACGATCGGCCGCAACGATGTCGCAGGCGAGAGTGCCAACGAAATGTCGTCGACGAACAGGTCGCTGGCGTGAGCATCGTGTTCGACGTCGCCTACAAACGAGAACTTGTCGATTGGGCTGGCGATTGCAGCGCTCGCCCCGGGTTGGCGTCGAAGGTCGATCAGCGGTGCCTCGCGCGACTCCTCGCGAATCGTCAGATCGTAGCTTCCGGCGACAACGTCGTACCGCACGTCGATGAAGTACCAAACGAATGGCCGCAGCGAAAGCAGGCGCTTTGGGATGCTGTCCGAGACATGGCGCAAGACCCCGTCCTCGGCCTTGAGCCAAAAGGCGATGCCTCCGGGACGGAGCATGAAGCCTTCGGGGCCGGCGAGCGCCACATTCCACGGCATCGCCGGATCGGGTGTCATGAGCGCAAACCGAATCGACAGCACACCGTCGGTGCGGAGCGGAAAGTACCCCTGCAACTCGGGGAAGTCGCCGTCGCCGGGCACGTCATGCAATAGCACCGCACGACGCCCCGAGACCCGAAACGCGGCGGTGAGCGTGACATCGCCATGCGCCGGTTCGAACACGGCGAAGCTGTCCGGCCCGGTGTCGAGCGCTTCGCCAGCCTCGAACGCATAGTGTGCGATCGGCATTGCGTCGTCGGCGTGCAGCATTGGCGCGAACCACAGCGCCGCTGCACTCAGAACGAGGCGCGGTAGTCTTCGAGCCA
>CAZAHQ010000640.1:0-2551 GCA_964484415.1 uncultured Acidobacteriota bacterium
GCACGCCAACAGCCCCAACGATCGGATCGAACGGACGCGAGAGATCCTGCTGAGCCTCCTGCGTGAAGCTGTCGTGACAGCCGGAGACCGCGCAACTGGTTCGGAAGATCGGCGAGACATCATCACTGTAGGAGACGGGGCGATCATCGGGGGGATCGAGCGAGACACCCAGCACCGAATCATGGTTCTCGCACGCCGTCGCGATCGACAACGCAAACGCCAAAACGCCCCACTTGCGAACGCTCACGGGTGTCGTACCCCTTCTCTCGCTGCATGGGAGCAGCGCAGCGCCGGCAAGATACAGAGACCGAGCCGCGACACTCTACGGTGTGGGGACAGTTCCCGCGACCCCTCGATTGCGTCGACGCGACGAACCTAGTGAGAAACCGAGGGGAACGCGGAGACGGCGGCATCGAACGGCGTCAGACCAGGCGACGTCGCGCCGTTGGCAGGCTGACCGACGGAACTCGTCAGATCGAAGAGCGCCATCGCCTTGAGCCTCTCGAGCGACGCGAGTTCGACGTACCGCGAGAACGGTATCAGCAGGCTGCGATCGATGATTCCGGCGGGGATTTCGCGTTGCACCAGAGGCGAAACGAAGATCGCGGGCTTGACCCGCATCGCGCGCAACGAACCGATCAGTCCCTTGGGCTCGGTGAAGAAAAACCTCTCGGCCACGTCGTTCGGGACCTTCAACTGCTTCATCAATCGCCGCCACGGTCCCTCGAAGTGTGCGTCGCGAACCACCATCAAGACCGGGCCTTGTTTGGCACGCGAGATCAGGTTGTGCGCGAATTCCGATTCGAGCGCAATGCGATAGATAGGAAGTCCCAGCGTGCCGGCCGCGTTGCTGACCTCTTGCCGATGACAGTCTGTGGTGACGATCGCGCGCGCATCACCCAACGCCGCATGCGGTCGCGCCACGAGTTCATCCAGAAGGACCGGGCGGATCTGACAACCCAGCGCCCCGGCGGTATCGATGGCAATCAAACCGATCTGCTCGCGATTGCACTCCACGATCGCCAACGGAATGTTGCTCAGACCGTCACCGACGAACTGACTGACGAATCGCACGAAAGCGTCGGGGGTTAGCCCCAGCGAGCGCGCTTCGTCGCGGCAGCGTTGTACCGCATCGAGCAAACGACGAGGTGCGGGGCGCTCCAATGGTCCGCGCGAGTCGTCGGTGAGATAGGTACCGCTTCCCTGTCGCGTTTGTAGCAACCCTTCGTGCACCAGTTTGAGAAACGCGCGATGCACGGTCTTACGGTTGAGGCCGGTGAGTGCGGCCATTCTGCGCACCGAAGGCACGCGGTCTCCGGGTTTCAGACGACCCAAGTGCATCGCGGTGAGAAGATGCGTGCGGACCCGGGCCAGACCATCGCTCGGCTCCAGGATGTGCGATTCAGTTCCCACGGATCTGCCTCCCGGCGGGAAGGTACTGTCACCAGGTCGGAATTCAACAGCGGAACGCCCCATCCGTAAACATCCTTCTTGCTTCGGCACGGATTGACGTCCGCAAATCATGCGGGGAGACTCCCCGCTCCTCTCCGGATCGGTGGGGAGTCCCTGGAGGTTTTACATGCGCCGCTGTCTGTGGCTGTTTGTTTTCGTGGTGTCGAGCGTCGGTTCACAGGGTTGGGGCGCAGCGCCGGGCCGCGGCAAGACGCCCGCTTCGGGGCCGATCACAGCGCCGACCGCCAGCATCGACCCCACCCTGTTCGCCGGGATGAAGGCGCGATCGATCGGGCCGGCCGGGATGAGCGGGCGTGTCGCCGCGCTGGAAGCGACCCCTTCCGACCCCCGCATCGTCTACGCCGGGGCCGCGACCGGCGGCGTTTGGAAGTCGCTCAACAGCGGGCTGACCTGGACGCCGGTGTTCGACGACCAACCGGTGCATGCCATCGGAGCGATCGCCGTCTCGGCGATCAACCCGGACACCGTCTGGGTCGGCACCGGTGAGGGAAACCTCCGCAACAGCGCCTCGGTGGGTGCCGGCGTGTTTCGTTCGCTGGATGGAGGGAAGTCCTGGACCGGACTCGGACTCGAGGCGACGGAGCGGATTCATCGCATCGCCCTTCACCCGACCGACCCGGAGACTGCCTGGGTTGCCGCACTCGGACGCGAGTGGGGCGAGAACTCCGAGCGCGGCGTGTACAAGACCGTCGACGGCGGAAAGAGTTGGCGCAAGGTGTTGTATGTCGATGAGCGGACCGGCGCCGCCGACGTGGTGATCGATCCGCGCAACCCCAACAAGCTGTTTGCCGCGATGTGGACCTATCGCCGGTGGCCGTACTTCTTTCGCAGCGGCGGCCCTGGATCGGGTTTGTATGTCAGCGAGGACGGCGGCGAAACCTGGAAGAAACGCCAGACCGAGGATGGATTGCCGAAGGGTGAATTGGGCCGCATCGGCGTTGCGATCTGTCGCAGCCAACCGAACGTCGTCTACGCCTTGGTCGAAGCGCAGAAGAGTGCACTGCTGCGCTCCGATGACGGCGGCAAGAGTTTCAAGACCGTCAACTCCGACGCCAACATCGTGCCGCGGCCGTTCTAT
>CAZAHQ010000641.1:0-2539 GCA_964484415.1 uncultured Acidobacteriota bacterium
GTTTAGGGATCGTCACTCCAAGAACCGCACGCGCCACCGACGGCGCGCCCCATCAACTCAGCGATTCACCGTCAGCGTATCGCCGGGGAAAATCGTGGCGTCGGCATTCAGACCGTTGAGCTTGCACAGCGACGCGATACTGGTGCGATACCGCTCGGCAATCGAGGCCAAGGTCTCACCGCGCTGCACCACATGCACCACTTGCGACACCGGCGCCGTCTCACCGCGACCGCTGCTCTGCTCGCCGTTTCCACCCGGAATCTTCAACCGCATCCCGGGCTTGATCACCGAACTTTTCTTCAAGCCATTCGCGCCCAACAAGGCGTCGATCGACACGCCGTAGTTTTGCGCAATGCGCCACAGCGTCTCGCCCGCGCGCACCGTGTGAAGCTTGTCCTTGGGAGTTGGCGCCGGTGTTTCAGCCACCTCGCGCACGGCCGGCGCCGACGCAACGCCCTCGGGCGCCGCCACACGCAACCGCTCGCCAATCGCGACACGCGAGCGCGAGCCCATGTTGTTCCAGCGCTGAATCTCGCTTTGCTCGACATCGAACTTGGCCGCGATCTCGGTGAGCGTGTCGCCACGTCGCACGCGATAGTAGGTAGCCTTCGGTTGCGGCGTCACCGTGCGGCGCGACGACGAACCGCTGCGCGATGCGCTGGCCTGCGCGGTCGACCGCGCGGCCGAGGGCCCATCGTCCGGAATACGCAGCGTTTGCCCGGCGCGCAGCGAGTTGCGACGCAGTCCGTTGGCGCGCTTGATGGCGCTCGATGTTACGCCGTACCGCTTGGCCACCGACGCCAGCGTTTCGCCCCGCCTGACCTTGTGATACGTGTCGTACTGAATCTGCCGATCGGCCGGTGTGAGCGACGCGTACTTCTCGGCAAATCCCTCGCCGCTCCCAACCGGAATCCTCAGCTTGTATACCGACGTCGGCGGCGTATGACTACGACGCAATTCCGGATTCAGCGACTGCAGCGTTTGTGCTTCGGTCCCCAGCAGTTTGGCCAACGCCGACAGCGGCGTGGCCTCTGGTACGTCGACCGTGTCAAACCCCAAAGGGGCGAACGGCTTGACGTCGGTGAAACCGAACTTCTCCGGCTGCTTGGCAATCAGCGTCGCCGCAAAGATCGCCGGCACGTAGTTGCGCGTTTCCTGCCTCAAGTAGCGCTGAAAGCGCGGATCCCAAAAATCGCGCAGACCGGTGCTGCTGATGATGCGGCGAATTTTCCCCTCGCCGCAGTTGTAGGCCGCCATCGCCAGCTTCCAGTCTTGAAACTCCTCGTACAAATCGCGCAGATACGCGGCCGAGGCACGCGCCGACTTTTCGGGATCGGCGCGCTCGTCGATGAAGCGATCGATGCGCAATCCATAGCGGCGCCCCGTTTCCGGAATGAACTGGAACACGCCGCGAGCCGCCGCGCGTGAATAGGCACTGGTCTTGAAGCCGCTTTCGACGTGGGCGAGGAAAACCAGGTCTTTCGGCAAGCCCTCTTGCGCAAAAATCTCGCGCAGCTTTTCGGAGTACAACCCCGATCGCTCGATGCTGCTGGCAAAGTAGCCGCGCAAGTTTCCGGTCCACGCTTCGAGCCACGCCAAGACACGCGGCGTGGTCTCCACCGGATAGTCCGGCGTGGTCACTTCCTGCGCCGCTTCTTTGACCTCGTCGACATGCGTCGGATCCAACTCCGGCTCCGGCGCTTGCAAGATCACGATTCGCTCGGTGCGATCCGGTTGCTCGCCAACGTACTCGTCATCGTCCGAGGCGTCGCCTTCCGCATCACCCTCATCGCCGGCCACAGCATCGGCTTCGGCCGCCGCATCGGAACGCCCTTCGACCTCGGTCAGCGCCTTGTCGCGCTCGGCGACAATCGCGCGCAGCCGCCCCGTGATCTCGGAATCGACCACCGCCAGCGGGGCCAGAATGTCGATCGCGCGGTTCCACGCCGTTTCGGCTTCATCAGCCAGGCCCAGGCGCAACTGCTCGCGCGCCAACAGGACCTGGCTCATCGCCTCGTTCAAGACGCGATCGCGCTCCGAAACGCTGGGCGCCGAGCGCACCGGGACCCCTGCCGGCGGCAACGGGCGGGTGAGGCTCCGGCCGCTCCCGCAGCCCCACAAAAGAAATAAGGAGAAGACGACGGCCGAGGCGGCCAGGGTTCGACGCGCTGGGCTGGCGTTGGGACGAGCGCTCGGGAACAAAACCGCCCCCCTTGGGTTGCGTGAGTGTCGTAGTGGCCGCGTCAGGCTCCGCGAATATAGGGATGGCTTCCCGGACCGTCAACATTTGCGGGCATTTCTGCCGCCGTTCGTGTTGACCCGCCCGGCCCTCGGCGGGTAATCTTCGGGCTCGAGTTTTCGCCGCACTTTTGTTACCCATTCCCCGACGGATCCCCGGAGGTTCCCCTCGTGAGCACTCAACAAACCCCACCCAGCAAGCCTGCCAAGCCCGTCATGCCCCCCCTCGACCGCGAAAAGCTGAAGACCCTCGAGGTCGCCGTCGGCCAAATCGAGAAGCAGTTCGGCAAGGGGTCAATCA
>CAZAHQ010000642.1:0-2528 GCA_964484415.1 uncultured Acidobacteriota bacterium
ACCTTCGGATGCGCAGCCCAACGCGGGAGATCGCGTGCTGCGATCGTGGTCGCGAGCATGTTGAAGTTGGGGAACTCCTGCTCCACCGGTTTGCCGCGCAGCAGGTAATCGCGATCCTGTGCCGACAACGGCGACTGTAGCTGCACGATCAGGCGTGCCGATTGATCGAGCACGGATCCCTGGTCGAGCCAGGAGATCAGTTCGGGGGAGAGGCTTGCAGCCGGGGTGCGCGTCGCGCTGATCGCGACGACCACTAGCAGCATTAGCAAGCGCAGGCATGTACGTCTCATAGTCGCCTCCAGGGGAGAGTCGAGGTGCCCTATCGCAAGCTCGATGCCTAGGTGCAACTGGCTGAAAATGAGGGACTTGGCAGGGGCGAACGGATACGGATCGGACAGCTTGGCCAGCCGGTGCGGCCGATCGTCGGACAGAGTGTCGCGGACTCGATCGGCCTGGCGTGACTACTTACTCCATTGCGCGGAGCACCAGTATTGATACGTCATCGGCATGCGGGTGTCCGTTTCGGAGCCGCGCTTGATCCTGAAGGACAGCGTCGATCAGATCGGACGGGGCGGCGCGATGGTGAGCATGGACTCGCGACAGAAGCCGTTGTTCTCCGTAGGACTCGCCATCGGCACTTGCGGCTTCGATCAACCCATCGGTGCAGAGGAAGAGCGTATCGCCCGGCTGCATTTTCAACGAAACAGCAGGCACGTCGGGGTCGGGGAACAACCCGAGTGGTCTTCCTCCTGCCTCGATGGTCTTTGCGCCGTTCGGTTGCACGAGCATCGGTCGCACGTGCCCGGCATTGGCAATCGAGACCTCCCCACTGCGGCCGGCACGGCCGACAATCATTGTCACGTATTGCGTGTTGCCGGAGCCCTGCGGGATCAACTCGTTCGCTCGTGTTACCAACTCGGACACTGTGGGGCCGCTGGCGATCAGGCTGCGGAAGAGTGCGGAGAGTCGCGCCATCGTCAGCGATGCGGCGACCCCTTTGCCGGAGACATCGCCCAACAGGAAGTAGAGCGATCCCCCGTCGGCGCTGCAGGTCATCGCGTCGCAGTAGTCGCCGCTGACCGGGCCGAGCGGCAGGTAACGGTAGTCGATCCACCATTGTTCGAAGCGCATGTCGGGGGCAGGCAGCAGCGAGCGTTGGATCCGGGTGGCTAGGTTCAGATCGCGTTGCAGCCACAGTGCTTGCTGCTCCGACAACTCGCACAGACACCACGTGAGAAGCGGATGCGCATCGAGATCCGGCTCCTCCACCTCATTGTGGCAGACGTCACACGTGCCGAACGACGCCTGGTCGAGGCGATCGAGTGCCGCATCGACATCCTGCAGCAGGTCTGTCAGGTCGGATGCCGCGCGACCGTCGGTGATTCGACGCAAGAGCCGGTGTCGGCGAGATTGCAGTTCGGTTCTGAAGTGGTCGAGCCGTTCGGGTGTCATCGCCCCTCCCGTGCGGCGGAGATCTTACCCCTCCTACGGCTCCGGGCGAGCGACGTTGCCGTACACAATGGTGCCCCGATCTGCTTTTCAGTCGATCGCGGTGCGCGTTGCCTTCAAGGGCACGGCGATGGGTTGGCTCGCTGCCCACCGTTCGAGCTGTTCCCCTTGGTCCCTTCCTCGCGAAGTCGATTTCGTGCGGTCGCGAGATAGAAGAACCCTTGCCCGGTGGTCGGCACCGCCGTGTCGTTTGTCGTTTCTCCCGGCAGGTCGGCGACAAAGCAGTTGCCGAAACCTCCCGGCAACGATGAGATCGGTCCGCGGTACAACGCGTACTTGCCGACCGACCTTTCAGGGTTCCATTGCAGCGTCGTCTTGTTCGAGAACGACAGCCCTTTCACTTCGCCAGGCGGTGGATAGTCGCCGACAAAACCGGAGCCGACGCGAAACGACGCGCTACTGATGTCTCCACTGACAACGCCTTCGCCGATGCTGTCCAGGCTTAGGCGATAGCTCGGCGCGGTGAGCTTCACCCCTTGTGTCGGATTGCCCCCGTTGTTCACAACCGACCCGCTGAGCTTGTAGCTCGGGCTCGACTGCGCGATGGCCGGCGTCACCCACAAGACGGCCGCGAATGAAGCCCGTGAAGCAAAGCGGATCAGGCGATCGATTCTCATGCTCACTCCGATCGCAACAGCACGCGGATGGTGCCGGTCCCGATGTCCAACGGCTCGAGCGCCTTGCCGATCACGGTGCCCGGAAGCGGGTTCTTGGTTTGCATCGCATGTCCAGGTGTTGTGGATGACGTGAGCAGATCGCCGGGGTGAATCGCACCGAAGCTCGCATCGACGTTGACCACGGCGTAGTTGAGCGTGACGACCGCCACCTTTTCCACACCATCGACCAGCGACGAGGCGCGTTCGGCGATTCCAGCGACGTTGGGGTCGCTGGCCGAGGCCGTGCGGCGCAGCTTGCCGGGTTGCAGCGGATCGAGTGCCAGCAGGTCACCCACTTCGATCGGTTCGACGACTTCGAATTCGAGAGCCGCGACCACGGATGCTGCGCTTCGATCGATCGGG
>CAZAHQ010000643.1:0-2527 GCA_964484415.1 uncultured Acidobacteriota bacterium
ATCTCTCCGATGCGGTCTCGTGGTTTCGGCTCGGAAAGCTTACGGTCGACAGTGGCGACGCCAAGGGCGCGCTCGAGCCATTTGGTCGCGCCATCGCCGTTGCCGCCGCCCAACCGGGCGCGCTGCGACAAGCCTATCTGGAGCGGATCGCAAACCACGCACGCGAACAGGGTGACACTGCGTTATCGACGGCGGCGCTCGCTGAGTTGGAGAAGGTTGCACCGTCCTCGCCGCGAACCTTGATGCAACGCGCGCTGTCGATGATCGAAGCGCGACGGTGGGATGAGGCCAAGGCGATGTTGGATCCCGCAGGGCGAGGCCAATCCGATGAAGCGGTCGCCGCGCGTTACGCCGCTGGTGTCGTGGAACGGGCCAAAGAGGTCGATGCGTGGAAGCTGCCGTTCGGCACCATGAACGCGCAGGGCAAACCGTTCGCCTCGCTATCGGATGAGGATCTGCTTCAGGCGGTCGGCGAGGCCGGGGCTGCCGGCTATCGCGCGATGGGAGGCGCCTCGCGCGAACTCGCGCGCAAGCGTCAGGGGGGAACGCGGGCGGTGCCCGCGCCGGAAACCGCCGAGCAGATGCACCAGGCACAAGCCACCTTCGTCGGTGCGTTGCTCGAAGCGTTAAGGCGCGGCGCGCCGTTGCAGGAGTGGGCGGTGCAGGGAGGATTCCCACTCTTGATCTATCAGCCGTGGGAAATACTCTTCAGCCAGCGGCTCGATCAAACGGGCGAGCGCCTTTCGATCGAACCCAACTAGCGAGCGGACTGCGGGCTGTGACTACTGAGAGAGCAACGCGATGACCGGCCGCGAGGCGTTGCGAGCAAGCGCCATCAAATAGGCGGCGCGGATCGGACTCGGTGCGACGGCCCACGGTTGCCATACCAACAGCGGCCAGCCGCCCGGAAGCGATCGCGCCCGGTCGATCAATCGGGCCATGGCCACGAGAGTTCGCGGCTCGGCAAACTCCCCTTCTCGCGTCCTGACTTCCGCCGGCCAACCACCGGGGGCCAACTCCCCGGTGTTCCAGGCTTCGGGTCGTTCCAGGGAGCTGGCATCGATCCCAAGCTGCGACGCCAACTGGCGGGCGATCGCCAGAACCTCCCCCGTGTGGGCCCCGATCCCTTGCGCCATCGGCCCCTGCTCCAATCGGGTCGCAAGATCCCAGGGGTCGCTGTATCCGGCCTGCTGCGCGAGTTGTCTGGCGACGCGCTCGACCTCTGCTGCCTTGCGCCCGAAGTGCGAGAGCCTGCCTTCGATCTTGTCTCGCTGCCGGCGGCGTGCCCCTTGCCCCATCCGCTCCACCGCCAGTCCAGCGACCCCTCCGGCAAAACACCCGGCGCTCAACACCAATAACCAGTGCCATTCATTCGGCGTCGCGAAAAAGGCGGCGACCAAACCAAAGGCGGCCACCGCACTCAGCCAGCGCGACGCGCGCCGTCTCGCGTCGAGGTGCGTGTCGCACCGCATCAGCTCCTCTTCGGCCCGACGGTGTGCAGCTGCGAGCGCGCGGCAATCGTGCGGATAGTGGCGAATCACGCCGACGCCGTCCGCACCGATCAGCGTGGCGATTCTGGCGGTGAACCGCTCGCGCCCGAGCGTGCGCGCTGGAAATCCGATCGATCGGCCGGCCTCGTCGCCCCCCAGGATCAACGTCGGCGATTCATCGGGCCACTGCAGTTCGGCCGGCAACTCGAGGAACAATTGCAACCCATCGCGTCCGACCTGAACTCGCCGTTGTGTCCGCTCGGTCGCCAGATCGAGTGCTTCCAACAGTGCGGCCGCGAGTGTCGCTCCGTGATGGCCCGCCGCAATCACCGCGGGCCCCTCACCTGTCAGCGGCACCGCCAACTGTTGCACACCCGTTTCCGTCACCCAGCGCAACGAAATCGGTGGAACCGAGCCGAAGGTCGATGGCGTAGCGACAGCCGCGTGATCGGGCTCGATCGCTGGATTAATCCCCTGCTCACCGCGCGGGTCTATCACTCTTGGTCCGCCAATTCAGAAAGCCATGGAATTCGAAATCGACTGCCGTTGACGGCACGTTCGATTGCCAAGGCAACCACACCGAAGTATCCGATCCCGACAAAGATCTCGGCCGCGCGGAACAGACGGCCCAAGACCGGCACCAAGCTGAACAACCAATCGAACGGCGAAAGGACGATCAGCGCCGCCGCCAAAAGCAGCGTCAGGCCGGTTCCCTGTCGCGCGTGCCAGCGGACGAATGGGTCGCGACTCCCGAACAAGGGGACCAAGCACAGCGGCCCCAAATAGGCGAAGACCAGCAACAGCCGGTCCTCGTCGCGGATCGAGACCGGCGCGAGGCTCGGTTCGTAGCCTGAGGACTCGCCCCCGCCGTCTTCGTGTCGAGAGCCGCCTTCCGTGTCCATTGCATCTCCTGAGTCCTGAAGATCTGAACCGTCACAGGATACGGATTCCTGTCGCGTGGAGAAAGCACGTCACGCGGCGCTACGTCGGTCACGTGCAGATTGTCAGCAATGCGCGCCGCATGTTAGCTTCCCGGC
>CAZAHQ010000644.1:0-2525 GCA_964484415.1 uncultured Acidobacteriota bacterium
GATTGGGACAATCGGCGGCCTCGATCGAGTGTCAAAGCGTTCCTGGTGTCGCGGCACCGGCAACCGAGGAGTTGCAAGCGCGACTGCGCGCCGAGTTGATCGAACGAGACAATCGTGAGCGGCATGTCGATCTCGATCTACCGGCAGCGGCGTCCGCACCGACCGAGAGCGTTGCACCCGTCGCCACGGACTCGCTGGAACCGTTGGTTCGTACTGCCACGAGCTATCCAGCCATCGTCTCGCCGGCGTCGGGCGCACGCGCCGACCGATCATCGATTGCCGTCGAGGTCGTCTATCGAATGGGCAGTGCGCCACGACTGACAGTCAACGGGAAACCGATCGGCGATGACCGGATCGGTACCACCGCCTCGTTGCCGTCGCGCCAGGTGGCGGCGTCGCGCTACATCGGCGTACCGCTGCAACCGGGGGCCAATCGGCTGTTGTTTCAAAGCGAAGGGACCGACGGCGGGCTCAGCAAGACGGTCGAGGCGTTGGTGTTTCTCCCCAGCGAACCGGTCGCGCTGCGGGTCGCTGTCGCGAACGGGCCGTGGATCGCCGATCCCTCACGCGGCGGCGAGCTGCTGATCGAGGCGATCGATGGTGCGGGAATGCGGACAACCGATGCACCGGTCGTCACGATCGTGTTGGAAGGGGCGCAAGCGCTCGACCCCGATCTCGACCCAGATCTACCAGGACTACAGCTTCGGCTCGAAGACGGACAACGGCGCGTGCACTGCGCGCCGCTCACCACGCCGGGCATCGTGCGCGTCGCGGTCTACACCCAAACGTTGCGTGTCGAGTCGATCGTCAACGTCGCGCCCAACAACACGCACTGGCGGGTGTCGGGCCTGGCCGAAGCGCATGTCGCGGGCGCCGGTGGTGTCGAGGGCGAGGGTGGCTGGGGCCCGGGAATCGAGGATCAGGTTTCCTCCGATGGCGGGCGCGTGGCGCTGTTCGCGCGAGGACCGATCAGCGATCGTGCGCAACTGACGGTTTCGCTCGACACCGCACGCGAACGTGACCGCAATCGGTTGTTCGGGCCACCGGAGCCGGACCGTTTCTACACCGTGTACGGCGATGCGGCGCAGCGTACCGATGAGGCCGAGCGACAGGGCCCGCTCTACGCGCGCGTCGATCTGCCGTCGGGATTCGTGCAGTGGGGCGATTTCTCCAGCGGCTTCGATCGCAGCGAGTTGGCCCGTTACGATCGTCGCTTGAGCGGCCTATCGACGCGCGCGCAGCGCGGTCGCCTGGCCTTCGAGGGGTTTGCCTCGTCATCTGATCAATCGATGGTGCGCGACCTGTTTGCTCCCGATGGCAGCTCCGGCCCCTACCTGTTGACGCAACGGCAGATCGTGGCGCGCTCCGAAACTGTGATCGTCGAGACGCGCGATCGCTTCCGCCCCGAACAGGTGCTGCAACGGCAGATCAAGGTGCGCGATCTGGACTACTCACTCGATACCGAAAGCGGAACGATTCTGTTCCGCGCGCCGTTGGCCCCGTTCGATCGCGACCTCAATCCGACGCGCGTCGTGGTGTTGTACGAATCGCGCGGCGTGCGCGATGAACTCACGGCCGGCGGACGCCTCGCGATGCACTGGAACGACCGGCTCGAGACCGGGCTGTCGATGGTGCGCGAAGGGCGCGAGGGTGGGGCGCGTTCCTTGGCTGGAGTCGACTTGAACTGGCGACCGGCGGCCGGCGTCGAGGTCGGGGCCGAATGGGCCGAGTCGCAGAACGGCTCCGAGTCGGCAGCGAACGCGATGCGGCTTGACCTGCGCTACCGCCGTTCAGCGCGCTTCGGTTGGGATCTGGGTTATCGCGATATCGACAGCGGCTTCGACAACCCGAGTCTGTTGGGCAGCCCCGAGGTCGGCAGTCGACGTGTGTCGGCCACGATGCAATGGCAACCGAGCGATCCATGGCGCGTGCGCGGAGAGGCGCTTTCGCAAGTTGACCATCGCAGTGGTTTCTCACGGCGTGTCGCTGCGCTGCATGCCGAGCGCGCTCTCGGCGCACTCACCGCACTGTTCGGCGCACGCTATGCCAGCGCCGATGGAGCCGGACTCGATGCCCCGGCAACGACCCAACTCGAGGCGGGATTGCGCGCTCGCTTTGCGCGTCGGTGGAATGCCGAGTTGTTGCGCAGTCAATCGCTGGGAAACGACGATGTTCCCGGTTACCCGACGCGGACCGCCGTCGGCCTGGGATTCGAATGGCGCACAGGACGACGGCTCTTCCTGCGGCAGGAGTTCGAGTCGAGCGGCGGCCGAGCCACCGATCGCACGGTACTTGGACTCGAGACGCAACTCACCGATCGCACGCGCGCCTTGGCTCGCTACTCACTCGAGGAAGGAGCGACTGGGAGCGCCTTGCGCGCCACCACCGGGCTCGAGACCACGCTGCCGCTGACGGCACATTCATCGCTGAGTGGATCGCTGGCGCGGGTCGACACATCGCGTGGCGATGACAACGGCGATTACACCACGCTGGGAGGGGCCTACGAGTATCGCGCCGGAACGTCG
>CAZAHQ010000645.1:0-2525 GCA_964484415.1 uncultured Acidobacteriota bacterium
AGTCGTGATTCCGGCCTACAACGCTGGCAACTCCCTCGCCGCGACCCTCGACAGCGTGCTGAACGAAGGAACCGAAAACGTCCAGATCGTGGTCGTCGACGATGCTTCCCAAGACGACACCGGCGCCGTTGCTGCCCGCTACGCATCGCGCGGGGTCGAGTATCTCAGGCTCGATCGCAACAGCGGCGGACCGGCACGTCCGCGAAACGTCGGCATTGGGGCCGCACGCGCACCTGTCGTGGCGATCTTCGACAGCGACGATCTGATGCTCCCCGGCCGGTTGTCGCTGTCGCTACAGCTGATGAACGCGCGTCCCGACATCGCCTTGGCGCTCACCGATGCGGTGCGCTTCCAGGACGGTACGAGCCCGAAGGAGGGGAGCACGTTTCTGGCAGACTACTCAGGTTTCGCGGCACTTCCCAAGACGTCTCTCGACCCCGCCTGGGCGGTACTGGAGCCACCGCACGGTTACGAGGGTTTGTGTTTCGAGAACTTCATACCGACCAGCAGTGTGACGTTGCGCGTGTCCGCGCTCCAAGAGCTTGGCGTCTTCGACGATACTCTGACCAATGGCGACGACTTCGACCTTTGGTTACGGCTTGCACGCGATCGCGCGGTTGGCGTGGTGACTCGGGTGACAGTGCACTATCGCGAGCGCGCCAGCGGGATCTCCGGTCGGGGTGCCCTGCTTTCCGAAGCGCGGATCGCGGTCCTGAGACGGCAACTTGGTTTGGATCAAACGCCACGAATCGTGCGGCAACTGCGCTACCAGATCGCGCTCAATCGCTACGCCCAGGGGTACTACCATCAGGAGCGCGGTGAACTTCGGCTTGCGCGCGGTTACTACGTGCAGAGCGTCAGTGAGCGTCCCGGTTGGTACGCGATCAAGGGGTTACTGATATCGATGCTGGGTAGACGGGTGCTGCGCCTGCTGCAATCGCTGCGTGCACGAGCGTGAGGCCGACAGGTGCTATGAACAGCGTCAGCGCGATCATCACCTGCTACAACTACGGAAAGTACCTCGACGGGTGCATCCAGTCGGTGCTCGGACAATCCGAGCCGGTGCATGAAATCGTGATCGTCGACGATGGTTCGACCGACGATACAGAGCAGGTGCTGCAGCGTTACGAGAATCGCGCACGGATTACCATCGTCAGGCAGCGGAACAAAGGCCAAGCCTGCGCGAAAAACGAAGGGGCCCGCCGTGCCAGCGGAGATCTGCTCGCGTTTCTGGATGCCGATGATCGTTGGGACCGACACAAGACCGAGCTGCAACGCCCGATCTTCGCCGATCCGTCGATCGGGGTGGTATATGGCCAGGTGCGGTACATCGATGAACACGACGCCGCGATTCAACTGCCACCCGCCGTTCCTGAGCTTGCGCCCCGCCGAGGGAACGTGTCGGCGCCGCTCTTCATCGATAACTTCATTCCATTTTCGTCGGCAATGATTCGGCGACCGCTGTTTCAAGCAGCCGACGGCTTCGATGAGTCGCTTCCGATGGGGATCGACTGGGATCTGTGGCTGCGCTTGTCGGTTGTGACCCGTTTCGAGTTCGTGCCGCAGCCGCTGCTGATCTACCGCGTCGGACACGCCGGACAGATGTCGAAGAATCGCCAGACGCGTCAGGAATGTTCGGATCGGATCATGGCGAAGTTCTTGGAACGGCATCCTGACGCGTTGTCGCCCGCGACCGTCCGGCGCGCCTACGCCTATACGTTCGTCAACCGCGCCTATGCCGCGCGCGACACCAGCCTGCTCACCTCCGACCGGTGGTTGCTGCGCGCCGTTGGTCAGCAGCCACTGTGGTGGCGGCCCTATCGCGAGTTGGCCAAGAACGCGGTGCTGGCCTTAGTTCCGACGAGGTGGCGCTGACATGCCGTCGCCGATTCGTGTGGCATTCGTCATCGACACGATCGCCGGTGATACCAGCGGCACCGAACGTCAGTTGCTCGGCCTGATCGCTCGGCTTGATCGATCACGGGTCGAGCCGTACTTGGTCGTTCTCTCGACCTCCGAGTGGCTGCAGTCGCATCAGGTAGCGTGCGACGTGATCGTTCTCGGCTACAGCGGCTTGATCAAGCCGTCTCTCGTGTGGGTCGTGTCGAAGCTCTCGACCGTCCTGCGCGAGCGGAAGATCGACGTCGTGTTGACGTTTTTCGAGGACGCACTGTTTGTCGGTCTGATCGGGGCCTGGTGGTCGGGTGTACACCCGGTACTGATGCAGAGCCGGCGCGACATCGGAATGGGGGCAACGCGACCTTGGTACCACGCGCTGTTCGACGTCGCTCGCGTCGTGCTCGCCGATCGATTCGACGCTGTGGTGGTCAACGGTGAGGCGGTCAAGCGTTGGGTCGCCGAGACCGATGGCGTTCCGTTGTCGCGAATCAACGTGATTCGCAACGGCGTTGAGCCGCTCGGGCCGAGCGCGAGCAAGTTCCCGCTACCCGATCCACCCGGCACGATCTGGTTTGGCGTGACTGCCAACCTCAAGCCGATCAAACGCATCGACCTCTTGATCGAGG
>CAZAHQ010000646.1:0-2522 GCA_964484415.1 uncultured Acidobacteriota bacterium
GACGTCGGCGTTGAAGCGAGGAGCGGTGGTGATGCTGTTGGAGTCGTAGATCACCACACCGCCGGCCTGAACCTTCGGTCCGAACAGATCCAGACTCGGCGCGTTGAAGGCGATCAGCACGTGTGGATTGGGCGCGGAAGGTGAGAGGACTTCGTCCTTGGCCAGGTGCACATCGGCGTACGACGTGCCGCCGCGCGACTCGGGGCCGTAACTGGGGATATGCGTTGCGTCGAACCCTTCGTTGATCGCGGCCTTGCACACCAAGAGCGCCGCCGTTTGCGCGCCATCACCGCCCGAGCCGGCCAGCTTCAGCGAAACATCGACCGGATCGATGTGGGTCGGGAACTTGCCGGCGCAGAAGCGCGGCGGTGTTTCGCGCGAGGCCTCCAACGCCGACAGCAGCGTCTCGGGCTCGAACGACGGTTTTTCCAGATGAAACCACGGCTCGCGGACCTGATCCTTGACGATCCCCAGCGGGTAGACCGGCTCCAGCACGGTGCGCACGTAGTCTTCCGACTCTTGCGGCGTGAGGCCCCAATGCGTGGGGCATTCGCTGAGAATCTCGACGAACCCGAAGCCGCGCCCCTCGACCTGTAGCTGCAGCGCTTTCTTGATCGCCGTCTTGCATCGTTTGCGCTGGCGCTGGTCGTACAGCGCGCATCGTTCGACGTAGATGGCGCCGTCCATTCCCGCGATCATTTCCGACACGTGCATCGGCGCGCCCTGCATCGCGCCACGGCCGAACGGAGTCGTGCTCGACTTCTGCCCCATGAGCGTGGTCGGGGCCATCTGACCGCCGGTCATCCCGTAGATCGCGTTGTTGATGAACACCACGCTGATTGGAATCCCCAACTGTGCGGCGTGAATGATCTCGGCCAAGCCGATCGAGGCCAGATCGCCATCGCCTTGATAGCTGACCACGATCGAATTGGGATTGGCGAGTTTGTGGCCCAACGCGACAGCCGGTGCGCGGCCGTGCGCCGCTTGCGTGTTGCCGGTGTCGAAGTAGTAGAACAAGAACACGGCGCATCCGACCGGCGAGACCATCACGGTGCGCTCTTCCACGCCGAGTTCCACCAACGCTTCGGCAAGGAACTTGTGAGCCAAGCCGTGGCCGCATCCGGCGCAGTAGTGGGTGGTGCCGCCTTTCAACCCCTTGCCGTGCGCATGGCGATCGAAGTGTTCGAAGAATGCATTGCCGGCGCTCATCGCGATACCTCCGCTACTTGGCGTACATGCTCGACCACCTCGAGTGGTACCGGCAGGATGCCGCCCATGTGGCGCACGTGACTGATCTGGATTCCGGTGACATCGGCCTTCTGGAACGCCAGTCGCATCTCGTCCTCGAGTTGCCCGTCGCTGGCTTCCACCACCACGACATGTTTGGCGCGCGACAACAGCGGTAGCAGCGCATCGATCGGGAACGGCCAGATCGTCAGCGGCTGGAACAGGCCGACCTTGACCCCCTCGCGCCGCAACGATTCGACAGCCGCTTTGGCCATCCGGGCCGGGCAGTTGCAGGCCACGACCAGTGTTTCGGCATCGTCGAGTTGATAGCCGCTGGAGCGCTGCTCGTTTCGTTCCATCTCGCGGTACTTGGCACAGATGTGCTCGTTGTGCTGCTCCAGTTCGTTCCAATCCTGGAAGATCGAACTCATCAGGTTGTTGCGATGCTCCGCGTCGCCCCACACCGCCCAATCGGGCAGGCCCGGTTCGCGCATGTGCGTCGGCAAGGTGACGCGGCCGGTGATCTGGCCGAGATAACCATCGGCGGCGACCACCACCGGGTTGCGATACTTGAACGCCAACTCGAAGGCGTCCTTGGTCATGTCGAGCATCTCTTGCGGCGAGGACGGCGCCAGCACGATCGCGTGGGTGTTGCCGTGACCCAAGCCGCGCGCCATCAACTTGATGTCGGACTGCTCGGGACCGATGTAACCCAGACCTGGGCCGGGCCGCATCACGTTGATGAATACGCCGGGGATCTCGGCGCCGATCATGTAAGAGATTCCTTCGAGCATCAGGCTGAAGCCGGGCGAGCTGGTGAATGTCAGCGTCGGGAGCCCGGCGCCGCCGCAGCCGTACATGTGATTGACGGTCGCGACCTCCGAGCACGCTTGCAGAAACACGCCATCGAGCTTGGGCAACAACTTGGCGAGCAATTCGGCCCCTTCCGTCGACGGTGTGATGGGGTAGCCGAAGACGTGGCGACAGCCCGCCAACAGCGCTCCGACCGCGGCGGCGTAGTTGCCTTTCAGAACCAGCGGTTCGCAGCGCGGTAACGGGATCTCGCGCGGCTCGATGGTGCGCGGTGCGGCGTGCGGTCGTTCGCGCTCGCCGTACAGGTGCGCTGGGTTTTCCAACTCGTACGTTCCGCGCGTCAACCCGAACGGTTCGGGGCAGGCCGAGATGCACAATCCACAGTGATTGCACTTCTCTTCATCGATCATGACGGGAATCTGACCGGAGGACTGGTTGATCTCGGTGCCCATCGAAATCGCATGCTTCGGGCAAGCCTCGAT
>CAZAHQ010000647.1:0-2521 GCA_964484415.1 uncultured Acidobacteriota bacterium
GTTGACCAGCCAGTGATCCCAATAGCGAAACAGGCGATTCTCCGAGACCAAGGCGCTCGTCTTGCTGTTCTTGCGTTCCTCGAGTTTTTGTTTGAGTGCTTGCGGTGTTTCGGCGCCGGCGATGACCGTCGACACGAACGCAATCCGTTGGCCGTCAGGGAACCACTTCGGTTGGCTAGCGCCTAGCGGCATGTCGGTCAGTTTGATCGCCTCGCCGCCGGTCAACGGCATCACCCAGAGTTGCGATTGATCATCGCTGCCGCGCTTGGCGGAGAACACGATGCGCGTTCCATCCGGGCTGTAGACAGCGCCCGACTCCGATCCCTTGGTGGTCGTCAAGCGGCGTGCCGCACCGCCCGCCACCGGTATCGTCCAGAGATCGCCGTTGCGTTTGTTGTCGGTGGCGTCGTACGGCGACACCGAATAGAGCACCTGCTTGCCGTCAGGCGAAACGACCGGGTCGCCCACCAGTTGGATCGACCATAGGTCGGCTGAAGTGAACGGCTTGTCGCCTGCCGCCGCGTGCCCGGAGCCAAGCAGCACGACGAGAAGGCAAGATGAGATGGCGCGCATCAGTCCCTCCGGATTCGAGAGACAGGAGTCTAGCGCGGCCGGTCGGACCCGTGCGCTGCCAGGCTGCGACTCCAGCGAGTGACTACCGCCCGCAACTCGGAAGGCTGGAACGGCTTGGCGAGGTAGTCGTCCATCCCGGCCTCCAAACAGCGCTCGCGATCACCTTCCATCGCGTGTGCTGTCAATGCCACGATCGGGAGTCGTGAACCGGCAGGCTCGCTCTGTCGCCATCGTCGTGTGGCCTCGTAGCCATCGAGCTCCGGCATTTGACAATCCATCAAGACCAGGTCGAAGGGTGTTTGATGCATCGCTGCCAGTGCCTCGTTGCCATCGCAAGCATGTTGTATCAGGCAGTTGAGCTTGGATAGCGTCGTGCCTACCAGCTTACGATTGACTGCGTTGTCGTCGACGACAAGCACGCGTGGTCGTTGCTTGTCACCAAAGGCGGCTGGTAACTCGACTGCATTGGTGGCGACGGATGATTGTGTCGAACGATCAGAAGCGAGTAGTTCGAGCAAGCGTTCGCGACGGACAGGAGCTGAGATCCGCAGAGCATCGTCGCGCCCCGCGTGCCTGGCCCCTCGCGAAACCACATGTATCACTCGGCCCCCGGCCGATGTCGGAACGTTCGCGGGCTGACCCACAACCCACAGATCGGCACTGCGGTCGACCGGTTCCGCGTACTCGTCAACGTCAGCGCCGAGATCGCGAAGCAGCGAGGCGAGAGCGCGGCGGGTGCGAGCGATGCGATCGACCACTACCGCGTGGGCTCCATGTAGGGGCCGTGGCGGAGCGGCTTCGATCACCCCCACTGGAATCGAGAAGGAGAAGCTACAACCATGATCGGGCCGCGACGTGGCGGCAATCTCGCCCTGCATCAGCTGCACCAACCCTTGGCTGATCGCCAACCCCAACCCTGTGCCTCCAAACCGACGGCTATGCGATCCGTCGACTTGCGAGAAGGAACGAAACAACAGCGGCAACTTGTCCTCCGGGACTCCGATCCCCGTGTCTTCGATCCGAAACGCCAACCGCGGATCTTCTCCGGGCACCAGCTCGACGCCCAGCCACAGCACCACGCCTCCCTCATCCGTGAACTTCATGCCGTTCCCGACCAGGTTGATCAGGACTTGACGCAGTCGATCGACATCCCCACTTACCTCCCACGGGGTCGCGGGATCGATGACGAGTGTCAGATCTATCTGCTTGGCGACTGCGATCTCGTGCAGCAGGTCGATCACATCCGCCGCCAGGACGCGTGGTTGAAATGGGTTGTGGTTGATCTCCATCCGGCCCGCCTCGATCTTCGAGTAGTCGAGGACTCCGTTGAGCACTGTCAGCAGAGCTTGCGCCGACGACTGCACCGTGCCGACCATTTCACGTTGATCGGCATCCAGCGGCGTTTCCAGGATCAGCTGCGACATCCCGAGAATCCCATTCATCGGTGTGCGAATCTCGTGGCTCATGTTGGCCAGGAAACTCGATTTGGCGGTGCTGGCTGCTTCAGCGTCGCGCCTCGCTGACGAGAGCACATCGAGAGTCAAGAGGAGGTTCTCCAGTGCTCGAGCCGTTTGCCGTCGCGAGATCATGACGACCCAACCGGTGAGGACTGCGAGCCCGATCCCTGCCAGCAGCGCAACAAGGCCGGCGCGCTCGACTCCTGCGCGTCGTTCTTTGAAGACGTTCGCAGTAATGTCGACTCCTAAACCTGCAACAACATCGCCTTTGTCATCCCGAATCGGAGCGTAGCCGCTGAGGAATGTTCCCCATGCGTCGCTGTACAACTCGATCTCGGCGAGTGGAATCCCGCTGCTGAGGACGGACCGCATCGTTTGCGCCGATCGCGAGTCGTAGCGCTCCATGATGTGCGACTTCTCTTCGGTTCCGTCGCCATCGGCATCGCCTGGAGGCGTGGGATCGAGCACGAACCGGATTCCACCATCGACTT
>CAZAHQ010000648.1:0-2521 GCA_964484415.1 uncultured Acidobacteriota bacterium
TTTGGAAAAAGTCGGTGGCTACATCGCGATATTGAATCGCATCGCCTGCGGCAGAAGCCGGCAGCGTCGAGTTTTCATCTTCGTGGCGCGAGACCTGCGCGGTGGCAACCCAGCCGCCGCCGAAGATCCCTTCGTAGCGCAGTCCATAATCGTGACCGCCGGTCTTGGTCAGACCGAGATAGCTGCTTGGAACGCCGTTCAAGCTGTGGCTGGCGTCGAGCAGCGCTCCGGTCTCGTCGGTCGGATCTTGGAAGAACGTGGCCTGAATGTTGTGTCTGTCGTTGAGTCGCCAGGTCAGCTTGGCGGCACCCAAGTCGCGCTTGAGGTTCGACTGCACCACCGAGCTTTCCTGCGGCGCCGGCAACTGAACATCACGGCTGTTGTCGACCCGATCGTAAGCACCGAAGAACCAGAGCTTGTCTTTGACGATATAGCCGCCCACATCGGCACCGTAGTCCTTGCGCGTAAACCCGACATCGGTTCCTTGCTGCGATACGGTACTGTCGGCGTTGCGTTGCAGCGAGTCGCCGTCGTAGTAACCGAAGACGTCACCGGAGAATTCGTTGCCGCCCGACTTGGTGATGACGTTGACGATTCCGCCGGTGGAGCGACCATATTCGGCTTCGTAGCCGCCGGTCTTGACCTCGATCGATTCGATGAACTCGAAGTTGAGTTGCTTGCCTTGAAAACCGTACTCGACGTTCGTGGTGTTGACACCGTCGATGACGTACGCGTTCTCAGCGCCGCTGGAACCGTAGACAGTGATGGTGTCCTGTCCCTTGTTCAGCGGATTAGCATCGCTTCCGGTGCCCGGCACGGTAGAAACGACCGACGTGTAGTTGCGCTGCGTCGGGAGCGTATCGATCGCCGCTTCATCGAAGGTCCGTCCGACGGTGGTCGACTTGGTGTCAAGCTCCTCGGCACTCCCCTCCACCGTCACCTCTTCTTTGAGGTTCTCTTGCATGCTGATGTTGAGCGCGCGCTCCTTCCCCAGGCTGATCGGTACGCCCGTGGCCGAGACAGGTGAGTACCCTTCCAGATCGAATTTCACCGCGTAGGTACCGGGGGGCAGCAACAAGATGCGATACATGCCGCGCTCGTCGGTCACCGCGGCGCGATTGCCTTGTAGCGCCGGGCTCGTGGCCTCGACGGTAACGCCGGGAATGGCCGCGCCCGCCTTGTCGGTAACCTTCCCCGAAAGCCCACCTGTTGTTTGGGCGATCGTCGCGGTCCCCAGGCACAAGGACCCGATGACGCACGCCACGCTGATCATCGATCGTTTCATTCGCTCTCCTCCGTCTCGCTCTGAACCCGGGCGGATCATACTCCGCGTGGGCGTCGAAATGAGGAGTCTGCTAACGACCTAAAATCGCCCGAATCTTCGGTTGGTCCGGGTCCAGTTGTAAGGAGCGCGCAAACTCGCGGCGCGCGCCGGGCTGATCCCCCAGACATAGCCGCGAAACTCCAGCGAGCGCATACGCGGTCGCTTCGCGCGGCGCCCAACGCTGCGCGGCGAGCGCGTCGGCGAGCGCCCCGCGACAGTCCTGGGCTTCCGAGCGGAGCCGCGCTCGGTAGAGATAGAGCGGTGCGGACTCGGGCGCGCGTTGCAACGCACCCTCGAGCAGCGCCGCGGCCCGCGCCATGTCGCCGACCTTGCGCACGGTGGCCGAGCGCGCCAACACGTACGCCACACCTTCCGGCAGCCCCGATTCCAACGCCTGGAGCAGAAGACGGTCGCTGCGCGCTGGGTCGTTCCCGGCGCTCGCCAACAGATCGCTGAGATTCCACAGCGAGGCCGCATGCTGTGGGTCGCGCTCGAGCGCGCGTTCCAGCGCCGCCTGCGCTTCGTCGATGCGACCTGCGGCGCGCAGGATCAGCGCTTCGTTGCTGAACGAGCCAGCGGTGCGCGTCGGCTGATCGTTGTCGCGCGAGGTCGCACGCGAGGGTTCGCTGCTGCCAACGTAGCCGAGCGACCGCAATTGCTCGACTCGCTCGTCGGCCACAGATGAATCGACCGCAGGCGCTGGTCGATACCGCGCGCCGTAATCGATCGGTGGCGCCGACGCGTCAGGAATCGACGCCAACGGCGGCCCGGCCAAACCGATCCCCGCAGGAAGATTCAGCAGCGCCAGGATCGTCGCGCAGACCTGATCGACGCGCGACTTGGTAACGCTGCGTGGTGCGGCCTGGATCGCATCACCCCACAAGAGCCAGATCCCGTCGTCGCGGTGCCATTGCGCCGCCGTCGCGGCGCGCGCCATCCCAGCTTGCCGAGGACGATCGTCGCCCCATCGGAAGCCATGATCGGAAACCACCAGCAAGCGTGCGCCACGCTGCGCAGCGAGCTGCCGGTAAGCGCCGAGACGCGTGTCGATCTCGTTGTAGTAGCGCTCGACGACACCGGCATAGCGCGCGAACTGCGCGTCGTCGATCCATGCGGGACGAGGTGAGACGAAGCCCGCGAATAGGTGGCCGATCTCGTCGGTGCCTTGAAAGTAGACCACTGTGAGTGCGTCGCGTC
>CAZAHQ010000649.1:0-2518 GCA_964484415.1 uncultured Acidobacteriota bacterium
GGGCTTCTGCTACCCTAGGCCGCTTTGGAGAGCCGTCCGCTGCGGACGGGGGAGTCTTGTTGTGTTTTCTGCCTTGACCCAGCGTCTTTCGCGCGTCCTCGATCGGATTCGCGCCGGCGGTCGAGTGACCGAGGCGGATCTGGATGAGGCTCTGCGCGAAATCCGCCTGGCGTTACTCGAGGCGGACGTCTCTTTCAAGGTCGCGAAGGAGTTCCTCGCGCGGGTCAGAGAGAAGGCGCTCGGCGAAGATGTCATGAAGAGCCTGACGCCGGGTCAGCAGGTCGTCCGAGTCGTTCGCGATGAAATGACCGAACTGCTCGGTGGCTCGAGGGCGCTCAAGCCTCTCAGCACCGCTTCCCGCCCTCCGTCCGTCTACATGATCGTAGGACTGCAAGGCTCCGGAAAGACGACCACGGTCGGCAAACTCGGACGTTGGCTCAAGGCTCATGGGCGTCATCCTCTCGTGGTCCCGGTCGACCTCCAGCGTCCGGCCGCCGTGCTGCAGGCGATACAGGTCGCCAAGAACGCAGGGGTTGCCGCCTTCGAACACGACGGCAGCGGTACTCCGGTTCTGCGCGCACAGGAAGGCGTACAGCACGCCCGCGAGCGCGGGTTTGACGTTGTCCTGCTCGACACGGCGGGGCGCCTCCACATCGATGACGCTTTGATGAGCGAACTGTCGGCACTGGAGACGGCACTCCGACCCGACGAAATACTCTACGTTGCTGATGCGATGACAGGTCAAGACGCGGTGCGCTCCGCGGAGGCGTTTGCAGCCAAAGTCGCGCTGAGCGGTGTCATCCTCACAAAGGTCGATGGCGATGCTCGCGGCGGCGCAGCGATCTCCGTCACGGCCGTCACCGGCGTTCCGATACGTTTTGCCGGTGTTGGAGAGAAGCTCGACGCGTTGGAGTCCTTCAATCCCGAACAGATGGCGAGCCGCATCCTCGGCATGGGCGATGTCCTGGCGTTGATCCAACGCGCCGAGTCAGCGATCGACCGAGACGAGGCGGAGAAGCTCGCTCAGTCGGTGCGCAAATCGCAGTTCACGCTGGAGGATTTTCGCGGCGCGCTACGACAGATGAAGCGCCTGGGTCCCTTGGAGCAACTGCTCGGGATGATTCCGGGGATGAAACTCCCAGCCAACATGAACGTCGACCCAAAAGAGTTCACGCGACTCGAAGCGATCATCGACTCGATGACGCCACTCGAACGGCGGAGCCCGCAGACCATCAACGGCGCGCGGCGAAAGCGGATCGCGCGCGGCTCGGGAACGCAGGTACATGACGTCAACAAGTTGCTGAAGCAGTTTGCTGACATGCAAAGAATGATGAAGACCGTTGGCGCCGCACAGCGCGGCGGAAAAATGGCCCGCTTGTTCGGGCGTTGACGCCCAGACTTCTGAAACTGCCTGCATCGCGGGCAAAGAGAGGGTTACGTGTTGAAGATTCGATTGCGGCGGGAGGGCTCCCGCAACCACCCGTTCTACCGACTCGTTGTTTCCGATTCGAAGAACACACCGACGGGACCTGTTGTCGAGACCATCGGTTACTACAACCCGAAAGCGAACCCCGCGACCGTGCATGTGGACGCAGACCGCTACCACGCATGGTTGGCCAAGGGCGCTCACCCGTCGGAGACCGTTGCCAACTTGATCCGTAAACAGTCCAAGCCGGCGCAATGAGTCAGGATAGCCAAATCCGAGAATGGCTCGAGCAGGTAGCGAGGCATCTCGTGAGCCAGCCGGAGGGGGTCTCCGTCAGGGTTGTCGACGGGCGCCGTGCGACCCGGTTCGAGATCCTCGCTCCGGAAGGGGAGCGTGGTCAGTTGATCGGCCGCGAGGGTGTAACGATTCGGTCGTTGCGCAGTGCGATCGAGGTACTAGCACTCAAGCATAAGCGGCGGTTTGAAGTAGAGATCCCAGGCTGAAGGTGAGATGAGCGAGTTTGCGGCAACCTCAACCACGGCAAGCGAGGGGGTTTCCCCCGCATCGCTCGTCGTGTTGGCGATGGTGCGTCGCCCCTGGGGACGCCGCGGTGAGCTGTTGCTCGAACTCGAGACAGACTGGCCGCAGCAGCGGTTTGCTCCGGGAGTCCAACTTCGGTTCAAGCGGCGAGACGGTCGCGAGGTCGAGGCGATCGTCGATCGACTTCGGGTCGTCTCTGTCGGTCCGCTTCTCGCGCTTCGCGGGATTGAATCGATCAGCGCGGCGCAACCACTGGCCGGTGCGTCGATACTCGCTTGCGCACAGTCGCTTCCGCGACAGCCTGACGTGCAATTGCTCCACTCTGAGATCACCGGGATCACACTCGTCGACGGAGATGGTCAGACCCTCGGAGTCGTTGAGAGGATCGATGAGAGCCCCGCCGCACCGCTGATGGTCGTACGCCGCCCGAATGGAGCGGAGGTGCTGGTGCCACTCGTCGCTGTGTTTCTCGGCGATATCGATCTCGCCGCGCGAAGGCTAACGGTCTCACTGCCGGATGGATTGCTGGATCCGGAGCTTGCCGAGAGCGCA
>CAZAHQ010000650.1:0-2517 GCA_964484415.1 uncultured Acidobacteriota bacterium
CTCGATCCGATACAGACTTCCATCCGCACGCCAGTTGTAGTGCCATACAGCGCCATTCGGGTCGATGGTCTGAGTCATGTACCCAGCGAGATCGTAGGAGAACGTGGTCACCCCGCTGATCGGCGTCGTGGCGGTGAGCAGATTGCCGCCCGGCGACCACGTGTATATCCACGTTGCGAACGTGATCGTTCCACCGCTACCGTACATCGGCCATCGGAAGGCGGTTGGTTTCTCGTTGGTCCAGTCCCACTCGAAGCGCGTGCAGACTTGCGGAGCGGTGCCGATACACGGCGGCTTGACCGCGCTGAGTTGACCCTTGGCGTTGTAGAGATACTCGGTGCGGCGACCATCGGCGTCGATCTTGGCGGTGACATCACCGTTGGTTGCATTGCGCTCGTAGGTCGTGGTCGACTCGGCCGTACCATCGCTTCCTGGATCGACCGATTCGGTGATCAGCCGGCCCGCAGTGTCGTACCCGAGCGCGGTGGCCGCGCCTCCCGGCGCTACCGAGCGGATAAGACGGCCCGAGCTGTCATATGAATACGTCCAAGTCGGTGTCGAACCATTCACCAAAGGCGCCACGTACTGCGTGACGCGATGCTGCGTGTCGTGTTGCAGCGTATGGATCCCGCCTGTCGGGTCTGTGATCTGCGTGACGTCATTGCGCACCGTATCGCGCACCAGTTGGGTGATGCCGCCTTCTGCGTCCGTGATCTTGGTGGTGTTGCCGCGCGAGTCGAACTCGTAGTCGAACAAGCCACCGTCTTCCTCGGTGACCGAGGTCTTGTTGCTGAGATAGTTATAGGTCGTATCGCGATTGAGGAAACGGACGCTCGTGGCCTTGTGGCCGGGCATCGCCGTGGTGATCGTGAACACCGTGCGGCCCAGTGGGTCGATTGCTTGATTGATGTGGTCGGCGCCGTCGTAAACAAATTCCCACAGGCCGCCATCGGGGTTGGTGGACTTGATGAGTTGGCCCGCTGCGTTGTACTGAAAGGTCAGTTGGCGGTTGGCGTTGTCTTTGATTCGCACAATCCGTTTTGGATTGGTGCCCGCGGGTGCTGACTCGCCCCACACCGGGCGGTAGAGCTCGACCCACGAGCCATCGGTGGCATCGATCCGCTGCAGCATCCCACCGTTGTAGGTGAAGTTCAGGGCGTTGCCGGACGGATCCTCTTTCTTGGTCAGCCAGTAGTTGACATCGCTAGGGATCATTCTGAAGGTGTACTTCAAACCTGATGAGTGGCGCACGTAGTAACCGCCGTCTCCGGTCGGCTCGGCCGCGCCGTACTGCGTGGGGCGATCCGGTGCCGGCCAGTACTTCGTGCCGGAAGTCTCCTTCTGGTACGGAATCACGAAGCCACCATCGGTCAACAACAGGAAACTGGTGGGCGATGTCGGGATCAGTGCTGCCGTGGGGGTCAGGATCCAGTTTGGACCGAAGTCGTAGTTGACGCGCGGCTCCTGCGTCGGCACACCAGGAATCATGCCAATGATTCCCGCGTCATAGGTGCGACCCAACTCGAACGGCACACGACTCGGCAAACTCAGGTCGAGGACTTCAAAACCGAAGCGGCCGCTGGTGGTTTGCACGAAGCCATGCCGCGCCCCTTCGGTCGGATCGCGGTCCAGTGGCTTCAAGGGAAACGCTTGATTCGCCGCGGGCAACATCCCCGCTTGGCCCAAGCCCGGCATCAACGGCAATCCGGCGCGCGCCTCGCGCGACGGGTCGGGTATGCCGGGAGAGGTGGCCGTCGCGATACTCGTGGCGAGAGCAAGTAGGATGAGAGTGAGAAACGACGGCCCAACGAGTGTGCGCAACGCGCGTGATGACATAGCACCCCCTAACAGCAGTAGTTCACGCTTCTCGATTTCGTCGAAGAACCTTGTCTTGCAGCGGGCCTATCAGTTGTTGTGTCACAGCGGCGCGCTTGGATTGCGCGTACGCACTCGACTTGATAGCGCAACACCGACTTGGACATGGGATTGTGCAGCGCCGTTACGACGGCGATGGGCAGAAACCGGTTTGGGGGTTGGTCCGAGCACGACGCCCATGCGCGGCAGACCGGCAGCGCGTGCTTGTCGAGGTGAGGTGTGAACCACACACGCAGGGTGCGGTGCGCTGCTTTTCGTAGCATCGTCGCGCACTCCTTAACCGAAAGGTCCAGCCCACCCTGCTTGACCGGGACGCTACGCCTGGTGTTTTTGGAATGCAACTGAAAATCGTTAGCGTTGATCTGCATCAAGCGGATGCTTTGCCGCACGTCACCCTGTGGACTCATCGCAGCAACATGCAAAACCGCGAGTTCTTCAGTCTCCCTGACTTTCCGCCCATGTACGCCGCGCGCACGAACCCCTTGCCTTTGAGCGCCCCAGGCGTGCGATCACCTTAGGTTGCGCTCGGAACTCCTGGATTCCTGCCTTCTCCCGCACCAGCCCCCGCCTTCGCCTCTCACGCCTATCCGCTACGCTCTTGGGCAGTTCTTTCATTCGGGAAGCGAACGCTTCTCAAGGAGA
>CAZAHQ010000651.1:0-2506 GCA_964484415.1 uncultured Acidobacteriota bacterium
AGATCGCCTGGCGCGAGTTCGAACTGCTCGAAGTGGACCGCAATGTAAGAAGCGCCAGGGTGCTGGATGACGGTCGACCAACCTTCTCGGTACGGGTGCGGGGTTTCGATCCGCTCGACGACGGTATCGGCGATCGTGACCGGCTGCGCGGTCGCGGGAAACGAAGCTGCGAACAGGAACGCCAACGCCGAACACACAATCCCACAGCTCGTAGTCGAGCGACGCGCCACGTACCCTCCTACCCGTTGCCGAAGTTCCGGCCCGCGAGAAGGTACGCGTCCGCAGGAGAAAAGCCAGACCCTCGCATCAAGAACCGAGTGAGCGATCCCGCAACGAGTTCGGCAGGCTTGAAACCGCTATGAACGAAAACGCCTGACTATTGCTGGCGGAGAGGGAGGGATTCGAACCCTCGGTAGCGGTTTAGGCCGCTACAACGGTTTAGCAAACCGTCCTCTTTAGCCACTCGAGCACCTCTCCGCAAAGGCCGGGGGATTATGGGCAAGCCGCCCCCCGTGGGCAAGATGTTGCCGCGCTCGTGCGACTCTACTTCGCCCGCTTGCCCGTGGCGTACTCCGTCAGATCGCCCTTCATGGCGATCGCAAAGCGATCGAGCCACTTGATGATCTTGTCGTCGATCTCCGACATGTTGGTACCACTGATCGACCGATGATGGATCGCGGCGAGCGTCTCGCCGGAGGCGTTGTCGACGATCTTGATGTCCCACGTCGCGGTCGCCGATCCGGCCCCAAACCCAACTAGCCACTTGGCCGCCTTGCTGCCGGCGTTGACCTCGACGAATCGCCCCACCAACGAGAGATCCCCTTCATCGCGGGAGATCTTGGTTCGTCCATCAAGCGCGGAGGAGAGCGCCCCCCGAATCCGGCTCGCCATCAACTCGGTCAGCTCCCCGGCCTTGGCAGCGTCCTTGGTGTCCCGCTTTTCTTTGCGAAGAAACACGAAGTCCTGCCACGGCGTGATCTGGAGCGTGTGACCCTGCAACGAAAACCCTGGTTTCACCCAAAGAAAATCGACATTCTCGGTCTCGCGGAACTCACCGACAGCTCCAAACCAGGTGGGGTCCAAAAGCCCGTCATCGAGCCGGCCGCGGTCACCCGCGTTCGTTCGCGGCGTAAATAGAAATCCCAAGACCAGCAACAAAAAGACTCGTTTCATACAGACCTCCCGATCCAACTGAGCATCCGTCCTGCCGTGTGACCGTCGCGTCGATACGATGGCCATCCTCTAGAACAGATCGTGCAAGGACCAGTGACTTCGATCAGAGATTGGTGCAGTCCTGCCTTCAATAGGCGATCGACTGCGACACCCCGCAGGTCGAGGCGACTGCGGCCGGGGCGGGTCGCTGAATGGCGAGAGGCCGCCGGTTGCAGTGTCTCCAGCACTTCCGCCCCGACCTCGTAGCAGCAGCCGCCGGCGGCCGGCCCTAGTGCGACTCGCCAACCCTCGGGGCCTTCCAGCGCCTCGACGGTGCGTTCGAGGATCCCGGCCGCGAGGCCGCGCCATCCGGCATGCACGGCAGCGACGGCGACCCGATTCGGGTGGGCAAAAAGCAGCGGAATGCAGTCGGCGGTCACCACCCCGACCGACACCCCTGGGGCGCGCGCAATGGCGCCGTCCGCTTCCGGCGGATCGAGATTCGGTGTGGTCAGGTCCACCAGGACAGCCCCGTGGACCTGCCGGGGGCGCCACGGTTTTGGATCTGAAACGTCGGGCCGCGGGGAGAATTCGTGACGAATTTCCGGGATCGATTGGAGCAACCGGCTGGTGAGCATCGACCCCTCCGCACCGCGCCGCGCCCCGGCCGAATCATCTGCGTAACTTGACCCCCGCGCGCGAGGCGGCCAGAATGCAGCGCTTTTGCCTCAGGAGCCAATCGGTCTCACGCTGGCCCTTGGACCCAAAGCCCTCAAAACGCACAGCTTCTCAACGGAAGACATATGACTGTTCTGGCCTTGATCGCACAGGTGGCCCCCGGCGGGGGCGGCGGATTGTCTCTCTTATTGCTTTATGGGCTCCTCGGAGTCGTTTTGTACGTATTCCTTATTCATCCCGCGCGGAAGCGTCAAAAAGAGCATCAGAAGATGCTCGATTCGATCCAGGCTGGCGAACGTGTCGTCACCAGCGGGGGAATCGTAGGGACGGTGGTGAGGATCGATAAGGACAGCTTGCGTTTGAAGCTGGCTCCTTCGGTCGAGGTCACGTTGGTGCGCAGCTACGTCATTGGGAAGGCGCCGGAGGAAGTGTCGTGAAAAATCTGAACTGGCGGTTGGTGCTGATTGGCGCGGTTTTGGTCTGGGCGTTGATCTATGCCTGGCCGCGCGCAGAGCGCCCGATCCTCAATCAAAAACTGGGACTCGATCTGAAGGGCGGATCGCGTTTGTTGATGGAAGTCCAAGTCGACGACGCTGTGAAAGCTCAGTGCGACGTCTACGCGACGAGGCTGGGAGATCGGCTGCGCAAAGAAGGCTACCCCGACGTCCGCACCACC
>CAZAHQ010000652.1:0-2505 GCA_964484415.1 uncultured Acidobacteriota bacterium
CGGCTCGACCGCGGGCGCCGTTACCCAACCATCCAAGGTCGCCCGCAATGAAGCGCTCGAAACGGCGATGCGGTTTGCCTCCGCGATCACGGCCGACCCCAAGGACATGAGCGGCGCGCAGGCCGATGTCGTCACGGAGTATGTCTCGTTGGGAAACCTCGATCGTGCGATCGAACTCGCGGACAGCGTCACGCTGTGGCGTCGAGGTGTGGTCTACGCCGACATCGCCAACGCACTCGCTCAGGCCGGCCGTAAGGACGACGCCCAACGGATGCTGCAGAAGGCGATCGAGTTTCGAAGCGGCGTCGAGGGTTGGCAGGGTCCGCGCATCGACGCCCATGTGGCGCAGGTCTATGCGACGCTCGGCGAAACCGAAAAGGCGCGCGAGATGTCGCGTCGACTGGCCCAAAGCGACCGGCAATATGCGGGGCGCGATATCGCCGCGGAGGCCAGCAGTCTGGCCGCGCAGGGTGAGTTCGATCAAGCGTTGAGCAACGTTTCGAAACGAGAGACCAAGGACCCGGACATCCAGGAAGCTTGGTGGAGCACGGCCGCGTATATCGGTCTGGCACGTCAGGCGAGTGCACCGCGCGAGAAGCGCTTGCTGGCACTGGAGAGGGCGCGCCGTTCGGCTGCAGGGATCGATGGTTGGAAGCAGGCCGAGGCGCTCGGAAGCATCGCCGACACCTACCGTGAATTGGAAGTCAAGGATCGCGCCCAGGAAGCACTCGGTGCCGCACAGTCGTTGATTGCAGCGTTGCCCGATGGTGAAGCGGCGAAGCCGGCGTTGTTGGCCAACCTGTCGCGCGGTTTCTCCAAGCTTGGCGACAAAGAACGCGCTGCAGAATTGTTGACTCGAGCGGAGCCTCTGGTCGTCCTGTCGATGGATCTTGCTCGTGCGGCGGTGTACGCCAACATCGGGAGCAGTTGGCAGCAGTTGGGGCGGCCCGCTGATGCGCTCAGGCTCTACGACCAAGCGCTGGGCGCTGCCGAGGGGCTGGTCAACGCGCGCCCGCGCGCGCTGTCGATCGTGCAGGTCTGCCGTTCGTTGGGGCGAAGCGGTCTGGAGATCACGCCCACCCTACGGGCTCGACTCGACCGGATCTTCACCGGCTTGAAGGCTCCGTGGTGACGTGAGTTCTTCGGGCCCGCGTTCCAATCAACAGGCCGTCTGTAAATCGAGATTCCCGTGACCCAACGTCGTGTTCTCTCGAGTGTCGCGTGGTGTGTCGCGATGCTCTTGTTCATTGCGTCCGCGCGCCCGACTCAGTCTCAAGATCTCGGCGCGGGGGCGTTGCGTGGAAGTGTGTACGACAAGGATTTTTCCGTGCCGATCGCCCAAGCGCGCGTCGTGATCCTGGAAGCAGGTTTGGCAACCATGACCGGCACCGATGGCAACTTCTTGTTCCAGCGCGTGCCTGCTGGTTCCTACACGATCGCCATCAGCAAAGACGGTTTCGAGCGCCTGATTCAAACCGATGTGGTGGTGGTGCCCGGCCAGATCGCTGATCTGCGCCTCGATCTTGTTTCGGAAGTGTTCGAGATGGATGAGTTGGTGGTGATGGGTGAAGACCTGTTCGCCAACGCGGAGACCGGTTTGCTCGACATTCGTGCCGAGGCGCTCACGGTCCAGGACGCCATTTCTGCGGATCTGATCAGCAAGGCTGGAGCGGGCGACGTTGCGGGCGCGGTGAAGTTGGTGGTCGGCGTTTCCGTAGCCGACGGCAAGTACGCCACCGTGCGCGGGCTGTCCGATCGCTATACCGGCACCACACTCAACGGTGTTCGCGTGCCCAGTCCTGATCCGCGCAAGCGAGCCGTGCAAATCGATATCTTCCCAACCGGCACGATCGAGAGCATCACCGTCACCAAGACCTTCACCCCCGATCAGTTCGGCGAGTTCACAGGTGGTGCGGTCGATATCAAGACCAAAGGGATCCCCGACGAGAAAGTGCTCTCGTTCTCGCAATCGTACGAGTACAACACTCTCGCCACCGGTAACGACAACTACTTGACCTATCAAGATGGCGGCGTGAGCGGCTCGGCAATCGCGGGGAGTTCACGCGACATTCCGGCGATCGCCACCAAGGTGGGTGGTTTTCAGATACCGCGTTTCACGCAGCGCCCCACCCAAGAGCAGCTTCAGGCATCGAAGTACTTTGACAAGTTCACACGTGCGTTTTCCCCCGTGTTGGGTGTTTCGCGCGACACAGCAGGCACCAACTTCGGCTTCGCTCTCAACGCCGGGAACAAGTTCGAGCTCGGGAAAGCCGGCAAGCTCGGTGTCGTCGGAGCGGTCAGCTACTCACACAAGTACGACTTGTATGAACACGCGCTCAACAACTCCGGAGGAAGAACCAGCGCCGGCCAGGGACTGTTCTTCGACTCGCAACGAGACGACTCCAAGGGAACCGACGAGGTGCTGTGGGGAGTCTTGGGGTCTTTGGTCTATCAGCCTGACGACAAGCACACGCTGGCGTTGCGGCTGATCGGCAACCAGTCGGC
>CAZAHQ010000653.1:0-2485 GCA_964484415.1 uncultured Acidobacteriota bacterium
AAGGGAAACAAAGCCACGACCAGCGGCGTTGTGTTCACGTTCACGGTGAAAGGGGCGGATGCGAGCGAGATCCTAGTGAACCTGGAGGCCGTGGGTGCCGCGATCATGAACGGCGAGGGCATCGAGCACACGCAAGAGATGGCAAAGCGATCGAGCCGCGACAGCCCCACCGCCACGATCGGCCTCTGCTTCCACGCGAAGAACACCGGCCGACCGTAGGGCGCTCGGCCTCGTTTCGCCGGAAACGTGACGCGTCGGAAGCGCGGCGTAGTCTTGCGCTTGCGTGGCGGCGGTGTGTACCAGATGGCGATCGCGTGCGTGAAACGGCCGCGTGGATCGGATGGTGAGTGATGGTCGCGAGCGACTACGTGGCGATCGGGCACCGCGAGACAGATGTCATCGAGGTCGATCTGACCATCGATCCATCGATTGTGAGCTGACCGACGAGAACGGCGACGGGCCCGGCAACCGTCCGCGTGATGGTTGCCGGGCCCGCGCACGTGTGCATCACGAGAACCAAAATCGAAAGCCGGCTGCATCGTGCATCGACGTGCCGGCTCTCGTGGCGCCGCACGTCTCGTCGGCGCGTATTTATGTCAGCGCATCACGTCGTGCGGCGCTGGTCCTTCGCGATCTCCTGATACATCCATCGAGCCACGCGAGCGTTCTCTGCGAGCTGATCGATTTCGTGCGGCGGTGCACTCCGCCTGCGCGCGTCCATCAGCGTGGCATCCATCCGGTGGGCGAACTCTCTGGCGTCATCCAGTGGTGTCTTCATCGTGTATCGATGGGAGCGCACGCGGGGACGCCAATCAAGTCTGTGCAGGGTTGGATTGCGTCGCCGGAATTTCGCGGTCGAGTCGCTGATTTGCGACCCTACGTACTTACGGATCTGGAAGTCGCGGGCGGGGATCGGTCGTCGCGCGGACGCGATCGGATTCCAAAGTCACCTTGATCGGCAACTGCGAGCGCCTATGCGGGCTGCGCGATCGCTCGGGGCGACGATGCTCGATCTGTTCTGCGCGGCCAGTCGGTGCGCTCGACCTCGATGCGGTAGCTACCGATGACCGATGGGGTCACCTGCATCGTCGTCATGCGGCGCTGCGCGTACTGGTAGAGATACCGGAGCTGACGCCACGCGTTGGCATCGTCGTCGTGCGTGGCAACAACCATCATGATGCGCGCGTCGCCGATCTTCTCACCCCGATCGCGTGCGTCGTCGAGGGCGAGAATGATGTCCTCGACCTCGCCCTGCAGGATCTTGCGGGTCTGGGCGTTCAGGCCGACCTTGATCGTGACGTACCAGGTCACGTCGTCGACGCGGGCGACGAGGTCGACCTTCGTCTTCGTTCGCCCATCCTCATCATTCAGCCGATGCTCGCGCGTGCAGTCTCGGGCTCCGAGGAACTCGACGATCTTGGCGCGCATGCGATCGCGGTAGGCGAGTTCGACGCGGCCTGGGTTCGCATCGCCCGGAACACAACGGATCGGGGTCGCGACTCGGTTGGCTTCGATGTCGAATGCGCGCTCCTCGATGCGGTAGATCCACCGTTGCGCGTAGATCATCGCCACGAAGAACACGACGACCAGCATGATCACGAAGACTTCGACAGGCAGGCCGATCGCGATCGATCCTGCCCCGAGCACGACGATGGTCGCCAACGTTCCGAGTCCCAGCACGACGCGAGGGGGCATGGAGGTGCGACGCCCATCCACGCGCACCTATTTCACGCGCGTCACGTCCGAGCCGCGTCGGCTGTAGAGATGGATTGCCCTCGATTGCTGTGATCGCGCTCGGAGCAGGGTGCACGGGCTCGATCTCAAGATGGCGTAGAACACTCGTGGCCCGCCGCGCTGCTCGTCGTCCCGTCCTGTCGTCGCCGTCGCCATCGTCGGTCGTGCCGGTGCCCACCTCGGTCTGGTCGGTGCCTGACGGACCCGCCGTGCTGACCGTGGCCGAGGTCGCCGCGATCCTCAGGGTGGGGCGGAACCACGTCTACGCGCTCGCGGAACCTGGCCAGATCCTCGGCGTGATGCGCCTGGGTCGACCCTTGCGCTTCTCGGCCGCGGCGCTGAGATCATGGCTGCGCCAGAGCACGCCGTCAGGAGGTCACGGACCCAATGGCGGTTAGACCGAGAAGAGGGAAGTGGTGATCGACATCCGACACCAACACATCGACGGCCGAGTCGAGCGCGTCCGGTTGAACGTTCCGCCCGAGTTCCGCTGCAAGCAAGCGAACTGCGGATCGTCGTCGTACGACATGATCGCAACCTCCTCAGGACTTCGGCCGCTTCGCGCGAGCAACCTCTTCGGCGATCTCCGCGATGTCCTTCGCCGTCGTGTTCTTCTTGATGTTGTACGTGTGGTTGAACGCAACGAAGTGCACGACGTTGTCCGTGTCGATGGCGGTGTCGCGGAGTCGTTCCAGGATGGCAGCAACGATGCGCTGCTCGTCGCCGATCGACTCCTCGTCGGCGTTCGGCA
>CAZAHQ010000654.1:0-2483 GCA_964484415.1 uncultured Acidobacteriota bacterium
GGCCAAGGCGCAACGTGAGTTGGGTTACACCATCACCCCGGCACGCGATGCGCTCACGGCGATGACGCGCTGGTTGATGCAGCAGGAGACTCAGGCGTGAATCGCGAGTGGGCGCGCAAGTCGGTACACATCGCGATGGGTGGATTCGCATTCTTGATTCCATTTCTGACCTGGTGGCAGGCCTCGTCGTTGGCGGCGATCGCGCTGCTGCACAACCTGTTCGTGTTGCCGATGTACGGCGGTCGCAAGATCTTCCGAGGCACCGCTGCCGAGCGGGGACATGACATCGGCATCGTGTTGTATCCCGCGAGCGTGCTCGCGCTGACGCTGTTGTTTGCGCGCCATCCACCGATCGTCGCCGCCAGCTGGGGGTTGCTCGCCTTTGGCGACGGTATGGCCACGATCGTGGGACTGGCGTTGGGTCGTTACTCATCGCGACTACCTTGGAATCGCGACAAGTCGTGGGCCGGTTGGTTCGGTTTCGTGGTGTTCGGCGGGGCCGCTGTGCTGGGTCTTTGGCGCTGGACCTCGGGGCTACCGTTGGACGGCGAGCTGATCCTGAAGTTGCTGATCGTCACCGGCGTGGTGGCGGTGCTCGAGTCGTTGCCGCTGGGGGTCGACGACAACATCGTGGTGCCGCTGGCCGGTGGCGGACTGCTGCTCGCCGCCACCTTGCTCGATTTCGGGACGCTGATGGCGGGCGCGCCGCTTTATGCAACGCGGCTGCCCTGGGCCTTCGGTGTGAATCTGCTTTTGGCCGTGGTGGCATACCGCGCGCGTTTGATCGATGGCGCGGGAGCGATTCACGGAACGGTGCTCGGTGTCGCCTTGTGGGTGTTCGGCGGCGGTGTGTCGTTTCTGATGCTGCTGCTGTTCTTTGTCCTAGCGAATGCGGCAACCAAGCTCGGCTACAAGACCAAACTGCGAGAGGGGACCGCGCAAGAGAAGGGCGGACGCCGCGGCGCGCCGCATGCGTGGGCCAATGCGGGTGTCGGTGCGCTGTTCGCACTGCTTCTGGCGGGGAGCCCAGCGGCGATGCAGCCCTTGTTTCTGATTGCGATCGTGGCGGCGTTCGCCACTGCGACCTCCGACACGCTCGGTTCGGAGATCGGCCAAGCCTACGGACGTCGCACCTTCTTGATCACGAGCTTCAAGCCGGTGCCACGCGGCACCGACGGCGCCGTCAGCCTGGAAGGAACGGTAGCCGGGATTCTCGGATCCTTGGTGCTGGCGCTGGTGGCCTACGCGATGCACTCGGTCGATGCGCTCGGCGTCGCGGTTGTGGTCGTGGCCGCGTTCGTCGGGACGACCGTGGAGAGTTACGTGGGAGCTGTCTTCGAGCGCGCCAAGCAGATCAACAATGAAGCGCAGAACCTCTTGAATACGCTGGTCGGCGGGCTGGTTGCGATTGTGCTGATGCAGTGGCTCTAGTGCCGCTGATCGCGACGAGAAAGGATGTGAGGGTGAGTTTCGGGGACGCGATCAAACGCTACAGCGACTTCACGCGGCCATTCACGCTGCTGCCGCCCACATTTGGGGTGATCTCCGGCGCGATCTGCGCCTTTGGATCGGCCTGGAACCCTGACCCTGCGCGGCAATGGACCGCCAGCGTGATCTTCACCGTCATCCTCGGTTCGGTTTGCGCTGCGCTGTTGAACGCGGCGAGCAACGTCATCAATCAGATCTACGACTTGCCGATCGACATGCAGAACAAGCCGCAACGCATGCTCCCTTCCGGCAAGATCTCGGTAGCGAATGCGTGGACCTATACGTGGGTCTTGTACCTGCTGGCGGTGGTGCCGACATGGCTCGTGGTGATCCACCCAGCCGACAGCTGGCACGAGCGATTTTGGCTGCCCGACGATATCCAGTGGGCGCCCGGCTCGCTTCTCACATGGCATGCCACGTTCTTCATCTACATCTTGGGGATGATCGCGACCTTCGTCTATTCCGCCCCGGCTTGGGGGCGCACCAAGAAGCACGCGATTGGTGCCAACGTCACGATCGCGATTCCTCGCGGCATGCTGCTGAAGGTGGCCGGCTGGTGCATGGTCGGCCCCGTCTTGGTGGCCGAGCCTTGGTACATCGGGCTGGTGTTTGCGCTGTTCTTGGTGGGAGCCGCGTCGACCAAAGACTTCTCCGACATGCCGGGTGACAAGGCGGGCGGTTGCTACACGTTGCCGATCCGCTTCGGTGTGACGCGCGCTGCCTGGATGATGGCGCCGTCGTTTGTGCTCCCGTGGCTCTTGATTCCGCTCGGTGTGCTGTTGCCCGATCCGTTCGCACCGCAACACTCCCTCTTGACAGGAAACCCGACCGCACTCGTGGTTCTTGGCTTGCTGTTGGCACTCTGGGGTTTGTACACCGTCTGGCTGATTCTTCGCGATCCGCAAGCGCTGGCCGAAACCGAGAACCATCCGTCATGGACGCACATGTATCTGATGATGATGTGTGCGCAAATCGGGTTCGCGGTCGCCTACTTG
>CAZAHQ010000655.1:0-2470 GCA_964484415.1 uncultured Acidobacteriota bacterium
CAGCAGGATCAGCGTCACCCCACCCACACTTCCGCCGGCCGTCGCTTTCAAATCTTCGCGCATGATCCGTTCATCGTGCGCGGCGTACAGCGGGCCGCCGATCGCGTGCAGTCTGAACCGGAGTTCGGGATGCTCGCGGCGAGTCTCGGCTTCGGCGGCGGCAATCGCAGCTTCCAGCGCGCGCCCCGCATCGGGATCGATCTCGCTCTTCTTGGGGGTTACTACCACCAACGCCGCGTCGCGTTCTTTGGACAGAAACGCACCCGTGAGCGGGTCGACGATCGCGGCCGATGCACCCGAACGACGCGCCAGGATCGGTCCCGCCAAACCCAGCGGATCGGCTTGCAGGATCGCGCCCGCAAAGCCGCCCGCCGGATTGCGCAGCGCGTTGTGGATTGCGTCGACACGACCCGACAGCGCCGCGGGGGTGAGTTTGGCGGGAAGTTGGTCGCGCTCCTGATCGGTGATCAGGTACGGTGCGTCGGGCAGCACGGTTTGAAGGAAGAACTGCTCCTCAGCCTGACTCACCCCGGCGCGTGCGCTTTCTACTTCCGCGTTCGTGGCCAGTGTGTCGGCAAGCGTTTGTGCGGCGTCGGCCAAGGCATCGGAGTCTGCATTCGCGCCGGCCTGCTCCCCGGTATCGGCCTGCAACACGACAAACAGTTTTTCCGCGCCCCCCATTGTCGAGAGAAACTCGCGATAGTCCTCGGCCGCCGGCGCGTCGGGGAACATTCCGACCAGCGTGGGATCGAGTCGAAACTGCAGCGCCGCGACGCCCGCGAGAACCGTTGCCAAGAGCGACACGAGCAGCACGGTCCAAGGGCGCAATGCGATCCAGGTCCCAAGCCGCGCGAACAGGCCGTGCGCGTCCGCGTCGTGCAGGTCGTTCACGCCGAGGTGCCGGCATCGACGACGATCGTCTGTCCGGTAATGCCGGCCGCTGCCGTCGATAGCAGGAACAACGCTGCGTCGGCCACCATTTCTGGTGTCACGCCCGAGGGCAAACACTCAGGAGCGCGCAGCAGCTTGATCTGCTCTGCGCTCAACTGCGATGTCATTTCGGTCAGCACGAAGCCGGGCACGAGCGCATTGACTCGCAGATTGCGTTTGCCGCACTCGCGCGCGAGCGAGCGCGTCATCCCGAGCAATGCTGCCTTGCTGGCACCGTAGGCGGTTTGCCCAGCAACACCGTGAATCGCGGTGAGCGAACTGATCATCACGATCGCGCCCTTGCGGCGCGGCATCATCGTCTTCAGCACCGCGCGCGTCAGCCGAAACGGTCCGTCGACATTGGCATCCATGGTGGCCTGCCAGTCGGAATCGCTGGCCAGCGCCATCAACCCATCGCGCCGCACCGCGGCGTTATTGACCAAACCCCACAGCGGCCCGACGGTCGCTTCGATCTCCTCGACCAAACCAGCCGTGCGCTCGCGGTCGGAGAGGTCGAATTGATAGGCGTGCGCACGCCCCGCGCTGGTGGCCACCAGTTCGTCGGCCGCAGCGCGCGAGGTTTGATAGGTGAACGCCACCGGGACATGGCGAGCCACCAGCGCCTCGACAAGCGCTCGCCCGATGCCGCGACTTCCGCCGGTGATCAAGACAGGACCTGGGATCTTCATGCGGCGACGATTATGCCGCGGGCGGGCGCATTGCCGTCAGCGCGATTGCCGGCCGATTCGTGGGGTGCTCGAGACATGCGGCGCTTCTCGATGGCAGTGCGCCCGCGGGCGCCAGGTGGTCGACTCTCATCCCGATGGGACTGTCCCACCCCACTCGGCGAGGGTCGAGCCTACCGGCCTGGACACGCCCCGCTCGATTCGTCAACTGAGCGCGGTCAGACCTTTGGGTCCCGGACGGCTCCAGCATTCTCCTCGAACACGGCCCCACGGTGGATCGAATATGACCAGCACACCGCTCCCAAGGTACGCCTCGCTCTCGACCCGCAAGTCGAAGCTGCGCGCTCGTCGCCCGACCCCGCGACAGTGGTTGCAGTTGGCGATGCTGCTGCTATGCCTGTGGCTGGGGTACGAGTTCACGGTTTTCGTGCACGCCGTGCAGAACACCACGAGCGGTCCGCTCCCGGCCCGGCCCGCGGGTGTCGAAGGGTTTCTTCCGATCGCCGGCCTGATGGGTTTGATCGATTGGTTGGCGCAAGGTCAACTGAATCCTGTCCACCCTGCGGCAGCGGTGTTGGTGTTGGCCGCGCTGACGTTGGCCTTCTTGCTGCGCAAAGCGTTTTGCAGTTGGCTCTGTCCGATTGGATCTGTGTCCGAGATGTTGGCGTTTGCCGGTCGCAAACTGCTGCGACGCAATCTGCGCCTGCCGCGCTGGCTCGACCTGGTGTTGATGAGCGTGAAGTACCTCTTACTCGGTTTTTTTCTGTGGGCGTTCTACAGCATGGGTACCGCGGGAATCGCGGCCTTCACCAACAGCCCGTACAACCAGGTGGCCGATATCAAGATGCTGCTGT
>CAZAHQ010000656.1:0-2470 GCA_964484415.1 uncultured Acidobacteriota bacterium
GCTCGATCTCGCACGCACCGGAAAGGCAACCGCGGTCGGCGGGGCCACCGGCATCGTGGTGGGGTTGGTGGCGATCACTCCGGCAGCAGGATTCGCCAGCCCGATCGGCGCGCTGGCGTTGGGCGCACTCGCCGCGTTCCCCAGCTACTGGGGAATTCTGTGGCGCTCACGCACGCGACTTGACGATTCGCTCGACGTGGTCGCAGCGCACGGGATGGGCGGCATGGTCGGCGCTTTGCTCACCGGTGTCTTCGCTGCCAAGGCGTGGGGTGGTAGCGAAGGGTTGATCGACGGCAACGCCGCGCAAGTCGGCAAGCAAGCGGTGGCGGTGTTGGCGACACTCCTCTACAGCGTCTTGGTGACATTTGTCTTGTTGAAGCTGATCACGTTGGTCATGCCGCTGCGCACCACGTTGAGGGAAGAGGGAGTCGGCTTGGATGTGAACCAGCACGGCGAAGAGGCCTACACCAGCGGTGAGGGGGCGATCTTGGTCGTCACCGAATCGCCGATGGAGATTGGCGCGCACGACAGGAGCCGCACATGAAGCTTATCGTCGCTGTCGTCCGTCCGGAGAAGATCAACGACGTGCTCGAGGCGTTGTTCAAGGAAGAAGTCCGTGGGCTGACCCTTTCGACCGCGCGCGGACACGGCGGCGAGTTGGCAGCCGTGGAAACGTATCGCGGCATGACGGTCAAGATGGAGTTGGTCGACAAGGTGCGCTTGGAGATTGGTGTCTCCGAGCCGTTCGTGGAGCGAACCGTAAAGGCGATCATGCGCGCGGCGCGCACAGGTGATGTCGGCGATGGGAAGATCTTCGTGTTGCCGGTGGAGAAGATCTACCGCATTCGTACCGGCGAGGAAGACATCGAGGCTGTCACACCGATGAAGTAATGGGCACGTCGTCGCCTGAGCTTTCTGTCTTCCAGCCGCGTAGCCGCCGCGACTACTGAAGCAACTGCAGGAGCGTCTCGGCGTACTGCTCCAGCTTCGCAGGGCCGATCCCCTTCACACGCCCCAACGCCGCGCGCGATTGTGGACGCTCGGCCGCCAGCGCTTCCAGTGTCTTGTCGGCGAACACAACGTAGGCCGGGACCTGGCGTGTCGCCGCTTCTTGGCGTCGCCAACTTTTGAGTCGCTGCAATAGCTCCGGGTTGACCTCTTCGTTCCCTGCACTCTGCGACTGCGCCTCGATCGACGCTTCGTTCGATCCCCGTGAGCGCGCCGAAGAAGATTTTCTCTCCGTCGATTCAGAAGCAGCGCGCGACCCGTCGCGCGACGCGCGATGCGACCTCTCTTTGCGTTGACGTGGCGCTTCGGTTTGCGGCATGCCGACCAACGGGCGTTCCTCACCGCGCATCACGCGCGCGCCAGCTTCGCTGATCCCGAGCACGAACAAGCCAGGGGCGCCCCCCTCGATGGTGCGGCGCTCCACCAGTCCGGCATCGGACAACGCCGCCAGTAGCGCACGCACCTCTTCGACCGAGAGCTGCGACAGCTTGCCGAACGTCGGCAACGAATCGAGGCCGTGACGCAGAACCTCTTGCGCACGACTTCCCGTCAGCACCTGCGCCACACGCGTCTCGCCGAACTTGCCGCGCATCCGCGCTACCGCCGACAGCGCGATGCGCACGCGCTCGTACTCATCGTCGCTCAGGATGCGCCCCGAGCGCTGCGCCCATCCCAAACACACATCGCACGTGCCGCAACGCGGTACTGCACCGCCGCGCGCGCTGCCCACGAAGTAGTCGTAGATGAACGCAGTACGACAGCCGCGCCCGAAGGCGTAGCGCAGCATCGCGTCCAGGCGGGCCCGATCGCGGCGGCGCTTTTCGCTGAGCACGCGTGGGTCCGGCTCGATCTCTTGTCGCAAGATCCCGATCGCCGTCTCGATCGCCATCCTCTCGATGGCGTTGGCGCCAAGCCGCATCACGATCTCTTCGTTGCTCGCGCCCTCCTGTACCCAAGGGCGCACGCGGCGGAACAACTCGAGCTTTGGATTCGCTCCTTCCAGGAAGAACTCTTGCGTTCGGATGTCGGCCGGGGAAAACAGCAAGGTGCAACGCGCCGGAAAGCCGTCGCGACCGGCACGCCCCGCCTCTTGGTAGTACGCCTCGACGCTGCCCGGCACTTCGGTGTGCACCACGAAGCGAATGTCGGACTTGTCGATTCCCATGCCGAAGGCGTTGGTGGCGACGATGACGTCGAGCTTGCCGGAAAGAAACCTGTCTTGAACGCGCTCGCGCTCTTCCGCCGTGAGGCCACCATGGTACAGCCCCGTGCGCAGCTTTCTGGCTTTGATCCACGTCGCCCACTCTTCGGCATTGCGACGTGTTGCCGAGTAGACGATTCCCATTGGCCCCAACTCGTCGATTACCTCCGCGAGTGCACGCCGCTTCTGCACGCGACTGCCGGCATCGACCACCGCCAGCGTCAAGTTCTCGCGCTCGAAGCCGGTGATGAACTCATCCGG
>CAZAHQ010000657.1:0-2467 GCA_964484415.1 uncultured Acidobacteriota bacterium
GTCGGTGCATGAAGTCTCCACCGACGAAGCCTCGTTCAAAGCCCGCAAGGCGGCCGATTTCCAGATCAGCCGGGCTAAGGACAGCGGACGATCGGAGATCACGACCTACAGCGGCACCGTCGCGATGCAGACCGGCGGTCGCGAGGTCGAGGTCCCCGAGAGCACGCAAGTCACCGTCGCCGAGGGACGGATCATCGACAAGGTCCAGTTGGTCGACCCGCCCCGTCTGACGTCGCCCCCCGACCAGAAGTCGTTCGCAGCCCCGTCCGAATCCCGACTGACCCTGGTTTGGGCGCCGGAGAGTCGCGCCGATCGCTATCGTCTTCAGGTTTCCACCAGCGGCAATTTCAGCCCCGCTCAAGTCGATCTCCAACTCGGCAGCACCCAAGCCGACCTCCCTGAACTGCTACCCGGGATGTACTTCTGGCGCCTCGCTTCGATCGATCACGAAGGACGCGCCGGCCGCTGGTCGGAGAGCCGCAAGTTCCGAATCCTCGGAACCGAGTACCGCGATCTCGACGATCGAACCCCGACGCCGTTGCAGGTCACGGAGGTTCTCGTGGTTGGGACCAACGCCATCGTGAGCGGCAACACAGAGCCCGGCGCGCTGGTTTGGATCGATGGTGAGCGAGTCGATGTGGGTGACAGCGGCAAGTTCACCTGGGTCGTGAAGCTGCGCGAAGACGGGCTCAACAAGATCCAGTTGTTGGCACAGGACGCCGCCGGCAACGAAACGCGCAAGCTGACGCACGCACAAGTCGATGTCTTCTGATTCGCCGCGCCGCACCGCACCGCTAGCCGTCGTGATCGGCGGTGCCTCAGCCCAGCGCCGACGCAGCGATGAGGCCGGTGCAATCCGTCGCTTCGCGTCGCTGCCTCGTGCACTGCACGCCGAACACCGCGCCCCTCGTCTACTGATCTTCGATTCCGCGCAACCCACGCCCGCCACCGCACACGCGATCGCGCAGTTGCGCGGTGCGTGGCGGCGCGCGCCGCGCTTGGTGACCGGTCCGAGCGCTAACTTGGACGCCCGCCGCGAAGCCTGGGGAGATCTGATCGACGGCGTGATCCCATCGCCCCTGCAGCCCGCGTTGTTGACCACCGTGGTCGAGTTGGCGCGCGGTCGCGAGCGTGCCGAATCGGGAACGCGGCGATCGGACCGGCGGGTGGAAGCGCTCGAGCAGCGACTCGCGTTGATGTCCGACACGATTCAAGCGGCCGGCGCCCTGCTCGACCCCGGAATGGTGGCGCGCTTCATCATGGAGCGCGCGGCGGCGTTGGTCGGCGCGACCCAGTGGCGGCTCTATCGCATCGACGAGGTGGCTGGAGTGCTGCGGCTGGATCTGCGCAAGGAACCGGGTGCGGGTCAAGCCAGACCGACCGATGCGCTCCCCCTCGACCGAGGCTTGGCCGGCTGGGTGGCGCGGCACCGCCAGATCCTCCACATCGAGAATTTGCACGAAGAAACGCGCATCGATCGCGAATTGGAATGGCCGGGCACATTGCCCGGATCGCTCCTGGTGATGCCGCTGGTATCTCGCGGTCGGGTGATTGGGGTGGTCGAACTTGCCGACCCAGCCGGCGGAGCGCTGCGCTGGCGCGAACAGGGGCTGCTTCGCGCCCTGCTCGATCCGGCGGCGATCGCACTCGACAACGCGTTGCTGTTTCGCCGCTTGGAAGAGCGCACCGTCACCGACGATCTGACGCATCTGTACAACGCTCGCTTCATGGAGAACTACCTGCGCCGCGAGACCAAACGAGCCGACCGATTCCATCGCCCGGTGGCGCTTTTGTTCATCGACCTCGACGGCTTCAAGGCGGTCAACGACGTCAACGGCCACATGTTCGGTTCACGCACGCTGATCGAGGTGGGCGAGATCTTGCGACGCAACGTGCGCGAGGTCGATGTCGTGGCTCGCTGGGGTGGTGACGAATTCGCGATCGTGCTTCCCGAAACGGGGCTCGAGGGCGCAATGGCGATGGCCGAGCGACTCTGCCAACGCGTGGAGGAGGGTCCCTATCTCGAGGGGACCGGGGTCCAGATCAACATCTCGGCCAGCATCGGGGTCGCGGTCTGGCCCGATCACGGACGCACTGCCGAAGCACTGCTCGCCGCCGCCGACGCGGCGATGTATCGGGTCAAGGATCAAGGCAAGAACGGGGTCCTGGCCGCAACCGAAGTACTGGAAGAAATACTCCAGCCGAGTTGATCCGGTCGGAACCGCCCGAAATACCGCGGTTTCGTCTTGTCCCGCTGGATGGCAGCGATTAGCATTTGCTTCGAAGCCGGGCCGTAGTTGCGGTGCACGACACTATCGATCGGCACAACTCTTGTTTTTGGGAGGATTGGCGTTGGCATTCTGGCCTCGCTCCGTTTTGTCGCTCTTCTCGAACGACCTGGCCATCGATCTCGGCACGGCCAACACCATCGTCTTCGCGCGCGGCAAGGGAATCGTCGTGAACGAAC
>CAZAHQ010000658.1:0-2467 GCA_964484415.1 uncultured Acidobacteriota bacterium
CAAGCGGTCATCGCCCAACCGCAACAGGTACTCGAACAGCGCAGGCGCGGTGTCCACCTAGTACTCCAGCTTCTCGGCGAATTTCTTGAGCGCGCGGGGAACTTCATAAAAACTCGGATGGCGATACAACTTGTCGTCAGCGGGATCGAAGAACGGCCCGCTATCGGACGGCTTGGTGGCCGCGAATGCGGAGGCCGGAGCGACCCAAATCGAGAGCGCAGGGCCACGCCGCGCATACACGTCGCGCGCATTCTGCAGCGCCAGCTCGGCATCGGGGGCATGCACGCTGCCGGCGTGGAGGTGTGCGCCGCCATGCGTTTCTTGGACGAATACCTCCCACAGCGGCCAGTCGTTCATGCGACATCTTCCTTGTTGTGTTTGAGCGCGTAGGCAGCCGCAGCCTCGCGCACCCAGGCACCTTCTTCCCAGGCGTGCCGACGCGCGTTCAAGCGCTCGGCGTTGCATGGGCCGCGGCCGTTGATCACGTTCTTGAACTCGTTCCAGTCCGGTTCGCCGTGTTCCCAGTGTCCGGTTGCCTTGTCGAAATGCAGCTTCGGGTCGGGGAAGGTGAGGCCGATCGCCAAGCCCTGCGGGATGGTGATGTCGATGAAGCGCTGGCGCAGATCGTCGTTGCTCTTGAGTTTGACCTTCCAGCGCAGCAACTCGCCGCTATTGGGCGAGTTGGTGTCCGAGGGTCCGAACATCATCAGCGCGGGCCACCAGAAACGATCGAGCGCGTTCTGCGCCATCGCTTTTTGTGCCGGTGTGCCGGCACACAGCGTTGCCACGATTTCATAACCCTGTTTCTTGTGAAAGTTCTCCTCCCGGCAGATTCGCAACATGGCCCGCGAGTAGGGGCCGTAACTGCACTTGGCAAGTTGTGTCTGATTGACGATCGCGGCACCGTCGACGATCCAACCGATCACACCGATGTCGGCCCACGTGAGCGTCGGGTAGTTGAAGATGTTCGAATACTTGGCCGTGCCTTCGTGCAACTGAGCTACCAGCTCGTCACGACTGGTGCCCAACGTTTCGGTCGCTGAGTAGATGTAGAGACCGTGACCGGCCTCGTCCTGAACCTTGGCCAAGAGCGCAAGTTTGCGGCGCAGGTTCGGTGCCCGGGTGATCCAGTTTCCCTCGGGCAGCATTCCCACCACTTCCGAGTGAGCGTGCTGAGACATCATTCGAACCAACTGCTTGCGATACCGCTCGGGCATCTCGTCCTTGGGTTCGATCACCTCGCCGGCGGCGATGCGGGCTTCGAATCTGGACAGGTCTTCGGATTGCATCCTTCTCTCCTGTTGTTCCCAGCGCAGGAGTATACGGGCGGCCTTCCGGTCGCCGCGAGACACCGGTCAAATCGTCTTTCGGCCAACCTGTGGCACAGGTGTGGGGCGGGGGTGCGTTGGACGGCGCGTGGTGATCCCCCAGGCCGCTATCCGGACGAGGAGTCCAACAGCGCGCGAACGGCGCTGATCAACTGCACCGCCGTGAACGGCTTGGAGATCAGGGGCGATCCGGACGCCTCATCGTGAGCGGGGTCCTCGGGTGCGTAACCGGACATGAACAGAACCTTGACCTCAGGACGTTGCTCACGCAGTTGGCTGACGAGCGACTTGCCGCCGAGCCGCGGCATCACCACATCGGTGAGGATCACGTCGATCGTACCCGGATGCTGGCTCGCCAACGCCAGCGCCTCGCGGCCGTCGGCAGCCGGAAGCACCTGAAGGCCGGCGGAACGCAACACGCTGACGACGAACTCGCGGACCATCGGCTCGTCCTCGGCGAGTAGCACCGTTGCCGGTCGTAGGCCGGTCTGCAACGAGTCGACGTGCGGCTCGGGTTTTTCCACCGCGGCCTGAGCGTTCGCGCGCGGGAACGAAATGTGAAACGCCGTGCCACGAGCGAGTGAACTCTCGACCTCGATGCTCCCCCCAGTCTGCTTGACGATGCCGTAGCACGTGGCCAGGCCCAAGCCGGTGCCGCGGCCAACCTCCTTGGTGGTGAAGAACGGTTCGAACAGGTGCGCCAACGTGTCCGGTTCCATGCCGAGACCGGAGTCGCGCACCGTGAGTGTGACGGTGTCGGACATCTCTGCGTGCGTCCGCGCTGTCACGATCTCGAGCCGGCCACCGTCCGGCATCGCGTCTCGTGCATTGAGCGCCAGGTTCACCAAGATCTGCTGCAGTTGAACCGGATCGGCCTCGATCATCAGTTCGCTCCCGTTGTGCGCTATCACGAGCTCGATATGTTCGCCGATCAAGCGGCGTAGCATCGGCTCGGTATCGCCCACGATCGTTTGCAGATCAACGACTCGTCGCTCGATTCGCTGCTTGCGCGCGAACGCCAGCAACTGCGACGTGAGCGTGGCCGCTCGATCGGCCGCTTTGCGAATGCTCTCCAGCGCGCGCGCCATCTCGCTGTTGGGAGTCTGGCGCATTGCAGCCGCTGCGGCGGCGCCGATGAT
>CAZAHQ010000659.1:0-2464 GCA_964484415.1 uncultured Acidobacteriota bacterium
TCGTGCTCGTCCTCGAAGATCGTGCGCTCCATGCCGGCGACGCTAGCGGCTGAACACGATCATACGTTTGCTCCCCACGGCCCAGCCGACACCAGCGTGGCACAGCACACTCATGGGCGCCGGAAACTCAGAATAACGCCGGAACAGCAGCGGACAGAACGTTGACCGCCAATGCCACAATGCCAACTCCGAGCAGAGCCCACCACTCGGCCTTCTCTTTGTAATAGGCCACTAGGAACGCGATAACCAGCACAATGCTTGAAGCTAGCACTGCCCATCGGGCGCCTGAGTTGATGCTGTCGGTCAGAAGCAGCACGATCGCCGTCGCAGCCGTTACAAGGCTTACTGCCACCACGACGGTCACCCGTCGCTGCTTGGCAAGCGCCCGTTCTGCGTCAGTGGCTTCATTGGATCGTTGCACATCGCCTTCCCGTATCGCGCGAGCGACTCGGAGATCGGCGGATTCGCGCTCTTCGGATCGTATGGCCGCCAGTTGTTCTGCAAGAGCATCTTGCGACCGCTTAGCCCGCTGACTTCGCCGTGCCGCTCGATTCGAAATGATCTGACTTGCACGCAAGCGCATGAGATCATCGCGGTCCGCATTCGCGATCTCCGTCTCGATATCTTCGAACGACTGCTGGAGAAATTCGTTGATATCGTTCGGCTCTATCGGGCCATCGTCCTCGTTCAGAACGGTGGCAAGTTCAGTCAGTTCCTTAAGTGTGTAACCGGCGGCGAGAGCCATGAAACTCTCCCGCAGGGCTATGCTTCGGACTATAGACGCGCATCTTGCCCGTTCCTCAGGGTTGTCTGTCGTCAGCGCAGCGACAATCGTCACCCATGCTGTCAAAGTGACACATAATGGAACGGCATCGTCCGGCACCGCTTCTCGATAGGCCCGCCCAGTCATGCGGTCTTGGGCAATAAAGTAGGCACTGTCCTTCGTCAACTTGCGGCGCCAGCGGGCGACCATGGTAGCGGACTCGGCATCTGCGTCAAGGGCCGCGGCGTTGCGAAGTCTCCGATCCGTGCGCTCGCGGTTTAGGCGCGCCAATATGCGGCGTATAGACTGGAAAAGCTCCCTGTCCTCGGGGCCGTCATTCCCATTGGGTCGAACTTGGACACCAACTTCGACGAGGCGTGCGGTTGGATCCCTCCATTGGCTTCGAAAACGAGCCCACGTCAAGTCGGGTGTTCCCTCGACGGCGAGCGCGAAACCGCGAATGAAGGGATTGTCGATCAGGATCGATAGGGCGCCCAGGTCCGCGTCGGTTTGCATGTCAGACATCTCAGCATCGCCTGCATCGAACAAGCGCGTCCACTCTGAGATCGTGTGGCTGGCTACAACGACCTCGGCGCCGAGACTTGTGGACATCGTGAATGCCTCTTTGATGGCTTCGTACTCGTCGCCATCGCCCGGTGCAAGCGGTACAATCACGCTTGTGTCGACGGCGAGTCGTACGCCGTCAAGCGTGGGCTTACTAGGTAGGTCCCGTCGTGTGATCATGCCGTGCAAGATGTTGCCGGCCACGATCAGGTGGACGAGCTCCTCTGCGAATGAATCCATTGGGTTAATTGCAGCGATGAAGAGTCGCTGCGCAGCGATCCGATGTGACCTCGGTTGAGTCTGGCCGAGATGATCTAGGGCCTCTCGCTCGTTGAACTTGAGTGGCCGTAAGTGTCGAGGATCACTAGACATCTCGACCGAGTACAAGCCCTCCGCCCCAATGGTGATCGCCTCTCGTAGTCGAGTCGCGATTTTGGGAATTGCATCATCAGGGATTAGGAGCCGATTTGGGTCGTCCTCGATCCTCTCCTTGACCTGAGCCTCAAACCGATCAACGACAGCTCCAGCCCACTGGAGGTCATCGACGCAGTCCCGCCTAGCTTCATCGGTCAGAACCCACTGTGAGTCGATGAGGCTTTCCTGGCGTGCTACAAGTCCTGAGGCAAGTGCATCCCCCAGCGCCGAGCGAACCAGCGGCCCAGTGATCGAGTTGGTATTCCACAGTGCCTGCATTCGCTTAACGAGCTGGGCCTCGCTGAGTGGCCCATCGTTCAGAATCTGAAGGAGCGACTCGATTGCGATGTCCGCGCGTCGAGCGCGCCGGGTTGGGTCGAGTGAAGCATGGGAGGCGGCGAGGACGCCGATTTCCCGTCCGAACTCGAGGGCATCCTCTGGGGCCACAGGGCCGACTTCGGAGCTAGACGCCTCCATGCAATCAAACTACACCCCTGTAGCGCAGTCCGCGCCGGAGACAAGACTCAACGCTCGATGGCTGGCCTCACTCGTCTTTGACGCCGCCTCAGGCAGGGTCGCGGTCGAAGATGACGTGGTTGCCGACGGCGCCGGCGGCGCGGACGACCTGGTCGAACTGGACCCGCTCCCGCCACACCGGGATGTGGCCGCGGGCGCGCACGGCGCCGGGGTGGACGGTCAGGCCGATGATGTGCAGGTCCCGGT
>CAZAHQ010000660.1:0-2461 GCA_964484415.1 uncultured Acidobacteriota bacterium
ATGTCGCCGAAGGTCGCGATGTGCACGCCTTGCCGCGCCAACGCCACGGCCTCGTCGACTTCCGGTACATCGGTGACGCAGACCGGACAACCGGGCCCCATGATCACGTTCAACCCCGGAGGAAAACTCGCACGCAATCCAAACTTGGCGATCGCTTGCTCGTGACTGCCGCAGACGTGCATCAGCGATACCGGCGTGCGGCCGATCTCGCCCAGCGTCCGTTCGATCTTGGACGCCAGCGCCCGCGCGCGGTGCGGATCGCGGAACTTCAGTTCCGTGAACGGGCCGGCAGCGTCAGATGCGCTCATCGCGGCTCCTGTCGACATCGCTGGCGGCGATCTCGCCCCGCACATCGGCCGCCATGATGTCGTCGGCGGCGCTCTCTCGGAGCAGTTGCTCGTACAGCACGAGCGTCTCGCCGATCTCGCTTTCGGGGATGCGACGAATCGCGTACCCCACATGATTCAGCACGTAGTCGCCGACGCCGACGTCCTCATCGACGATGTCGAGCCGAATCGTGCGGCGAACGCCCCAGAAATCGACGGTCGCTTCGAGCCCGTCAATCGATAACACTTTTCCCGGCACGCCTAGGCACATCAGTTGTCCTCTCGCTTGGCCCGCGCTTGGGCGTCGGCGACGACGACCTGTCCCAACGCGATCCCTCCGTCGCCTGGCGGCACATCGCGATGCACCAGGATCTCGAACTGCGCCGGCAACTCATCGGCGATCCGTTCAACCAAGAGCGGGTTCTGAAAACAACCACCACTCAGCACGACACGCGGCGTCTCGCGAGGCGAGATCACGACGCGCAGCATCTCCGTCGCAGCGCGCGCCAACGTGTTGTGGAAGCGCGCCGCGATCGTGCCGGCATCAACGCCGCGCTGGACGTCGGCCGCCATTTGCCAGGTCATCGGCCGGAGGTCGACTTCCCACAACCCTGCCTCGTCAGGTTCCAGCGAGAAGCCGTAGCGGCCGCGCTCCAGCGGCTGTGCCGCCATGTTGAGCTCCACCGCGAGCTGCCCCTCGTAACGCGCGCGCGTGCGATGCAGCAGCAACGCGCCGACCGCGTCGAAGTAACGCCCGACGCCGCGCGCCATCGGTGCATTGACGCTGCGCAGCAGCATCTGCTGCACGACATCCCGTTCGCGGCTCGAGATTCCATCGAACAACGGAAACTCGTGCCACGGCACCTCATCACCGAAGGCGTCGACCAACAGCGCTGCAGCGATGCGCCAGGGTTCGCGGATCGCTCGATCGGCACCCGCCAGCGCCAGCGGCCTGAACGTCGCGACCCGTTCGAAGCGATCGAGTTCGACCCGCAGTAGCTCGCCGCCCCAGGCGGTGCCGTCGAGGCCAAAGCCGGTGCCATCCCAAGCCAAGCCGAGGCACGACCCGGTGAGGCTACGCTCGGTCATCGCGCTGACGATGTGCGCGTGATGATGTTGAACGCCGACCGCTGCATCGCCCGCCCGCTCGCGGGCGTAGCGCGTGGACAGATACTCGGGATGCAGGTCGTGCACGATCAGCTCGGGGGTTACTCCGACGAATCGCTCCAACTTCTCGATCGCATCGCAGTAGGCGTCGTAGGCGTCGAGCGTTTCCAGATCGCCAATATGGGGGCCGAAGAAGGCGTTCTCGCCGACCGCCAAGCAGACGGCGTTCTTCAGGTGCGCACCGCAACCCAGCACCGGCCGCGCGACCGGATGACGTAGCTCCACGGGCTTCGGCACGTAACCGCGCGAGCGTCGCAGCACCGTAGGAACGCCAGCGATGACGCGAGCCACCGAGTCGTCGCATCGCGTGGCGATCTCGCGGTCGTGCACCAAGAGTAGATCGGCGACGTCTTGAAGCCGGTCGCGCGCTTCGTCGTTGCGGTAGCAGATTGGTTCGTCGCTCAGATTGGCCGACGTCATTACCAGCGGCAGCTCGACCGCTGACAACAGCAGATTGTGCAGCGGAGTGTACGGCAGCATCAGCCCAATCGTGTCGCTATGCGGCGCCACCTCGGCGCACGGCGACTCGGGTCCGCCTCCGACGCGACGCTTGAGCAGCACGATCGGCCGCTGCACCGAGGTCAGCAGCGCCTCTTCGCTGCGATTCAACCGCGCGGCTCGATGCGCCTTGGCCAGGTCGGCGACCATCACCGCGAGCGGCTTCTCCTCGCGATGCTTGCGGTCGCGCAGCCGTTGCACCGCACGCGACGACGTCGCGTCGCAGGCCAGATGAAATCCGCCGAGGCCCTTGATCCCGACGATCCAACCGTCGCGCAGCGCCGAGACCGCTGTCGCGATCGGTTCGTGCTGCGACATCGTCTCGCCGCGGAGATCGATCAGCGTCAACTGCGGGCCGCAGCGTGGGCAGGCGTTGGGCTGCGCATGAAAGCGGCGATCCAATGGATCGTTGTACTCGCGTGCGCAGTCCTCGCACAGCGTGAATTCCGCCATCGTGGTAGCGGGGCGAT
>CAZAHQ010000661.1:0-2460 GCA_964484415.1 uncultured Acidobacteriota bacterium
CACGTCTCTGCTCGATCACACCGGAAAAGTCCTCGACTGCAAGTCGCGGGTTGAACTGGCGATTGAGATCGGACAACGAGAAAGGTTGCATCTCACACAGACCTCGGCAGTACGAAACGATCTTCCACGCGGCAATAGCCGCCGCGATCCAGGCGCCCGATCGGCTGCAGCAGCTTCAGGTCGATGGTGCCCTCACCCACGACGCGATCATCGATCACCATGTGCAGCACTTCGGCCAGACAATGGTGCGTCATCTCCGGCCCGGCGCCGATATCTACGATCCTGGACAGTCGGCATTCCAGAGCGATCGCGGCGTCCGCCAGGCGCGGCACCGTGATCCTGTCGCTTGCGACGAGGCACACGCCCGCCTCGGCCGCCTCGCTCACATGCCGTGGAAACTCGCGCTGGCCGACTTCGACGATGGGAAGTAGCGCCTCTGTGGCTAGGTGAACGACACAATACGGGTACTCCCGCAGATTGAGCAGCGTGTCCTTCGGTCCCGCCTCGCGCGGTCCGATAGAAAATCCGATCGTCGGCGGCGTGTGGGCAACGGCGTTAAAGAAAGAGAACGGAGCGATATTGACGATGCCGTGCGGACCGAGCGTCGCCACTAGCGCGATCGGCCGGGGAATTACCAGCCGGGCCAGCCAAGCATAGCGCTGATCGGCCGACAGTTCGGCCATTGAGAGGACAGTCATTCCGGTCGTTTCGACGCTGACGCGGCTGCCTCCGCGATCTTGACGGCAAGGGTACGTTCGAAGGACGCAAACTTTGTCGCCATGCGCGTCGTATCGTCCGACTTCGCGCGCCACGCCTTGTAGGCCTCGCTTTCCACGACACCTACGTCATCAAGTTCGTAGATCGCCAGATAGCGAAATTTTTCACCAACGATCGCAAACCGCCGAGCGGACCTCACTCCAGGTAGTGAGCAGAGTTCCGGCAGGTGCACATTGGTATACCAATCGTTGACTTCCGCGTCGTCATGCTCGGCAACGCTGATCTCGACGATCATCACCGCTGTAGCCTGGCTCATTTGCTGCCTCTCAGTTTCCCGAACGCGGGGAAAGTCCGTCGACGAAAATGTCGATGCCATCCGCAAAAGTCTGCTCTATCGTGCGCTCATAGCGATTGGTGTGGCCGGTAATCGCCGCGTAGGCACTCCCCATCCACTGCCCCCAAAGCGCGAGCGTTGCGGAACGTGCATCGATCTGCCGCGCCTCTCCCCGCTCAATCCCGAGTGAGATGCAGCGTTCAATCCCCAAGACCCCTGTCTCGAGCTTTCTGTCGATCGTTTTGAGTACCGCTTTCGGCAAGAACTCTTCTCGTCCTGGAAAGAAAAAGAAGGACAGCTTGCGAAAATACTCGGGATGTACCTTGAAGAAATTCATGTAGGAAACCGACATCCGAAACAGGTTGTTCCGCATGGTGTCGGCTTCGTTGACGGCGTCGAGCAATCCGCTGATAAGAACGTCGAGGTCGCGCAGCAGGACCTCGACGTACATCTCCTGCTTGTTCTTGAAATAGAGATAGACCGTCGCCCTCGAAAATGCTCCCGCATCGGCGATCGCCTCGATCGTGACGGTGTTGAAGTCGCGCTCCAGAAAGACCTTTTTTGCGGCGTCCAGTATTTCAGCACGGCGACGCGTCACGCGGAGATCGCGCCGGCGCGCCTTCTTGTCAGGCTCTTGCGAAGGCTTGCGCTTAGAGGCCGAGATACGCACGGCGCAATCCATCGTCGTTGAGGAGTTCGGTGCCGGTCCCCTGCATCACGCAACGGCCGCCTTCCAGCACATAAGCAAAATCGGACGTCTCCAGCGCATGAACGACTTGCTGCTCCACGATCAAGACCGGTATCCCTTCGGCACGAATGCTCTTCACCAATCCGAATATCTCGTCGATCAGCAGAGGAGCCAGGCCCAGCGTCGGCTCATCGAGCATCAGCAGGCGCGGACATGACATCAGCCCCCTGCCGATGGCACACATCTGCTGTTCCCCTCCTGACAGGGTATGCGCGAGTTGCTGGCTTCGTTCCTTCATCCGCGGCAGCAAATTGAAGACGAAGTCGATCTGCTCCCGGCGGCGGCTGCGCGCGCGACGTCCATAAGCGCCGAGCTCGAGATTCTCCCGAACCGTCAGGAAGGGAAACAGCCGACGACCTTCGGGAACGTGGATGATGCCCCGCTCGACCACCTCGTGCGCCTTCAGCTTTAGTATCTCCTCCCCGTCGAACACGACCGAACCGGCTCGATCTCCGACCAGACTCGAAAGCGCACACAGCGCCGTAGTCTTTCCGGCTCCGTTGGCTCCGATTAGGCTAATGATCTGGCTGGAGTCGACCTGAAACGATAGATTATCCAACGCTAAAACATCACCGTAGCTGACCCTGAGATTGTTGACGGTGAGCATGCCTAGGTTCCCACTGCCCTGAAGTTCTCGCCGAGATAGGCGGTCAGCACTGCA
>CAZAHQ010000662.1:0-2455 GCA_964484415.1 uncultured Acidobacteriota bacterium
CCTCGTGTTCGAGCATGAAAGCCAGATCGGCCAGCGCCTCGAATTGATCGGCCGGTGGCGGCAGGTGACCGGGTCGAGCCGGTGGCGCTTCACGCCGCACGCGGCAAGAGATCCACAGTTCCGCATTGGCGCTCTGAGCCAGCTCTCGCAGTTGACTGATGGTTTGCACGGGAGTCCGCTCCAGATCGAGCCCATCGACCACGATCACGTTCGGGTCGAAGTGCATGATGCTGTCCATCAGCTGGAGCGTTTCATTGAGCTTGCCGACACCGAAGCTGTGGTGGTTATAGGTGTGAATGTGCCGGCTTCGTTCGCTGAACAACTGCAACGCGAGCTTGTCGCCCGTCACGTCGCCACGCTTGATCAACTCTGCAAGGATGTCGTCATACCAAGTACGCACCTTGTCGACCGTGGTGTCGATGTCGATGTGCAACACCTTCTTACCGGCAAAGATTGCATCCAGCCCGATAGTGGTCAGGAACGCCGTCTTTCCCGTACCCGCTCGAGCCAGGACCAAGGCCAACCTGCCAGCGCCGGGGCTGCTGTCGTGTCCATCGCGCTCCAGGAGCGCACGCAAGGAACGGTTCAGTCGGGCGACTTCCGGCTCGCTGCTCATTTGTTGTCATCCTCCTCTTGAACGGTGCCCTTGAACTCAGCGATCATTTTTTCTTGAACGTCACGGGGGACCGGCGCGTAGCGGTGAAACTCCATCGTGAACTCGGCCTTGCCTTGGGTATTGGACCGAAGGTCGGTCGAGTAGCCGAACATCTCGGCCAGCGGAACCTCCGATTCGATCCGGCAGAAACCATCTTCCTCGGTCGAGCCGATGATCGTTCCGCGCCGCTGCATGAGCGTCTTGAATACCGATCCTTGGAATTCGCCGGGCCCTTCGACCACGACCTTCATGACCGGCTCGAGAATCACGGGCCCTGCCTTGCGCACCGCTTCCTTGAAGCCTTGGCGTGCCGCGACTTGGAAAGCGATGTCCGACGAGTCGACGGCATGCGCCGCACCGTCGTTGATCGTGGCGCGCACGTTGACCAACGGTGAACCGATCAGCGAGCCCTTCTGCATTCCCCACTTGAAACCTTTGTCGCAGGCGCTGATGTATTCGGAAGGGATCGTCCCGCCGTAGGTCGCATTCACGAACTCGTATTGCAATCCGTCGGGATGCGGTTCGACGAAACCGGCCACGCGCGCGTACTGGCCGCTGCCGCCGGTCTGCTTCTTGTGCAGGTAGTTGAACTCGCTCTTGCGCGTGATCGTCTCGCGATAGGCGACCTGCGGCGCGCCGGTAGTGACCTCGGCTCCGTATTCCCGCTTCATTCGCTCGACATAGACATCCAGGTGGAGTTCTCCCATTCCCGAGATGATCGTTTCCGCCGACTCGTCGTCGACGTGTACGCGGAACGTGGGGTCTTCTTTGGTGAAACGCTGCAGCGCCTTGGAGACCTTGGCCATCTGGCTGTTGTCGGCCGTCTTGAGGCTGAGCGAGATCACCGGGTCGGGCACGTGAATCGACGTCATGGCGATCCGATCGCCTTCGCCGATGAACGTGTCGCCGGTGTTGCAGTCGATGCCAAACAGGCCGCAAATATCGCCCGCGCCTGCGTCTTGAATGTCTTCCATCGAATCGGCGTGGATCTTCACGAGGCGACCGACCTTGACGCGCCGCTGGTTTCGGCTGTTGGTGACGAACTCACCCTTCTGCAGCTTCCCCTGGTAGACGCGCACGAACGTCAACTGCCCGTAGCGGCCTTCGTCGAGCTTGAACGCCAACGCCGAGGTCTGAGCGTCGGGGTCGGAGCTGAGCGTGACCGGCGCGTTGTCCTTGTCGAGGTCCAAGGCGGTGTATTTGCGATCCATCGGCGAGGGGAGGTAGCGAATCACGCCGTCGAGCAAACGCTGAACGCCCTTGTTCTTGTAGGCCGATCCCATCAGCACTGGAACCAACTTGAGGGCGATGACGCCGTTTCGGATCGCCGCATGGACTGTTTCCTCTTGTACCGACTCCTCGAGGATCTGTTCCATCAACGCGTCGGAGAACATCGAGACCGCGTCGAGCATCTGCTGGCGCCGTGCTTCGGCATCGTCGCGCAGAGCGGCGGGGATCTCCCCCTCGCGAATGTTCTCGCCGTTGTCCCCCTCGAAGTAGTACGCCTTCATGTTGACCAGATCGACGACCCCTTCGTGCGCGGCCTCCAACCCGATCGGCATCTGCAGGGCAACCGCATTGAGGCCGAGTTTTTCGCGCAGTTGCTGAACGACGCGATCGGGGTTGGCGCCCGAACGATCGCACTTGTTGACGAACGCCAAGCGGGGCACCGAATAGCGGCGCATCTGCCGGTCGACCGTGATCGACTGCGACTGCACCCCTGCCACCGAGCAAAGCACCAAGATCGCGCCGTCGAGCACGCGGAGTGAGCGCTCGACCTCGATCGTGAAGTCGACGTGG
>CAZAHQ010000663.1:0-2449 GCA_964484415.1 uncultured Acidobacteriota bacterium
GCAAGGACCCACATTCGTCTCGCATGTCGCGAGTGCTCTTGATCTACGTGTTGGTGATGATCGCGGCTTGTTTCAATGCCTGGCTGACGTGGCGCACCGGTCTTTTCGATCTGATCGCGGCGGTCAAGAACCACGCGATCTTCATGATCACGCTGCCGGTTGCGTTTCATGTCTTGCGCGATCGGCGAGACCAAATGCTGGTGATACTCGCGGCCTCGCTCTCACTCGGTTTGAACTGCGCCTCCGGGATCAATCATTCGTGGTACGCGTTCGTGACCGGAACATTGGAGCGCCGCCGCGCTCAAGCCTTGCTCGCGATTCAGCCCAACGCCTTCGGTTCCGCGCTGGCGATGTACTTTCCGGTCTTCCTGCTGCTGGCGATTTACTCGGTCGGCACTCGAATGACGCGAATCTGGTACTCGAGTCTGAGCTTTCTGTCCGGCTTCACATTGATCCTGACGCTCTCGCGCGGTGCCTGGATGGGTGCGATCGGCGGCTTGGCCGTCGCTGCGGTCTATCGGGCGCGCCGACTGCTGGTCGTGATGGCGATCGGCGCGGCGACATTCCAACTGTGGGTGCCGGACGCCGCTGTCGATCGTGTCAATGAGACGATCGACACCGAAGGGGACAACGCCGGCGAGATCGAGCAATCGACCGCGATGCGTATCGAGCAGTACAAATCGCTGCCCGCGATGATGGCGCCGCGACCGGTGTTCGGCTGGGGTTATCAGTCTTTCTCCCGCGTCTTCGAAAAGTACGGGACGCTCAAACGCGCCAAGGGGGCGCACAGCGCCTATTGCCAGTACGGAACAGAACTGGGCCTGGTCGGCCTCGGGCTGTTGGCATTGACGCTCGGCTCCGTCGCCTGGGCCGGTTTCCGTGCCTCGCGCTACGCCGAAGACCCGTTCCACCAATGGCTGGGGGTCGGTATCGTCGGTGGGGTCATCGCGATGGCGATCTGCATGGGGAGTGGAGCGCGCTGGGATCCTCAGAAGATGTTCGTCTTCTTCTGGGTATTCGTGGCGGTCGCAGAGCGCGAGTCGCTGGTCGGGCTGGCGAGCCGGGGCGGGTTGGGTGGCCACGTTGCCGGTTCGCGGGGTGGCACCTAATGTCACCTGCGGATCGGTCTGCCTGGGCCTGCGCCCTGAGGATTTCATGAACGCCGTCGACTTCTTCTATGGCCTTTACCGGCGCACGCCGGTCTCCCTGCAGAACTTCATGGTGGGGACGTACGGCTACGTCTTGAAGAAGCGCCGCTATGGCGACGAGCACGACCGCACGCTGCAGTTCTTGATGGAGACGATGCGTTGGGAGCGCGAACGACTCGACGCGCTAGCGTTGTCGCGCTTGCAGGACACGCTTCAGTACGCGCAGACCTGGGTGCCGTACTACCGTGAACAGTGGGCCGCGCTCGGATTCGATCCGCGCGATGTGAAGCGCGTGGAAGACATCCGTCAGCTTCCGATTCTGGAAAAGGACGCGCTCAAGGACGACCCAACGCGCTTCGCCTCCCAAGAGTACGACCTCGCCAAACTGTTCTCGGGTAACACCAGCGGCACGACCGGCAAACCGGTCACGACCTTCAAAGACAAAGGCTGCTATCAACGCGTCTGGGCCTATCAAGAACGTCAGCGCCGCATCTGGGGACTGGGTGGCGCGCGCGCGCGCGTGTCGATCGGCGTGCGTCCGATCGTGCCGATGGACGAACGCAAGCCACCGTTTTGGCGTCATGACTGGTCGGAAGACGACTGGCTGTTTTCCAATTTCCATATCTCGGAGGAAACACTCGACGCCTATGTCGACAAGATCGTCGAGATCAATCCCGAGGAGTTCAACGCCTACCCTTCAGGGATCTACCTGATCGCGGCCCACGCCTTGCGGCGCGGCGAGACGCGCATCCGACCCAAGACGGTCATCACCTGCGCAGAGACGCTGTACGTCGAGCAACGGCGCACGATGGAGCAGGCGTTCGACTGCAAGATCGCCGATCAGTACGGCGCTGCCGAAGTGGTGTTCTGGGCTGCACAGTGCCCGCACGGCACCTACCACATTGCGCCCGAGTTCGGCCTGATGGAGTCGGTCGACGAGCGGGGCGAGGCGATCTACGGCGAGCCCGGCGATGCGATCGGAACCGGTTTCGTCAATCGCGCGCAGCTTTTGATCCGTTACCGGCTGGGCGATTCGGTGGTGTTGCCGCACGAGCCGCTGGTCTGCGCCTGCGGCTGGCAGACAGCCACGATGGACCAAGTGATCGGCCGTATCGATGACACGCTGTACGCGCCCGATGGTCGCGCGCTCGGCCGGTTGGATATCGTGTTGAAGAAGGTCGATGGCGTGCTCGAGGCCCAACTGGTGCAGGATGCGCGCGATCACCTCAGCATCAACCTGGTGGCGGAGACAGCGCCGCAGCGCGCCGCCGAGGAGATCATCCGCGAGCGGATCCACAGCT
>CAZAHQ010000664.1:0-2441 GCA_964484415.1 uncultured Acidobacteriota bacterium
GAACGGGAACAGTTGCTCGGCGATCGCATAGCCGATCACGGCGACGTCGCGGCCAATCCGGATGTCTTCGTGCGACAGGTTGCGGCCGTACTCGATGAAGTGGGTGTTGTTCTCTGGATACTCCGGGGTACCGCCCACCACCCACAGCACCGACTCGGTGGACCGGTCTTGGTACTGCGCCTTCGAGCCGAACTGCCACAACTCGGCACCGACCAGATCGATGCTGTTGACTTTCTCACGCACCTCGTTGGCGTTCTCGACCGTCACCGGTTTGCGACGTTGGATCTGCCGCCAGTCGATGTTGTTGTTGAACTCTCCGCGCGGCCATTTCTGTACTTGGAACGTGCGCGCGCCCAGCACGCTCATCTCTTTCTCCATGGTCGCCTCCACCACGGAGATTCCGGTCATCACTCCGATGATCGACGCCACGCCGGCGACGATGCCAACCAATGTCAAGATCGAGCGCAACTTGTGCGCCATGATCGCCGCGAACGCCATGCGGATCGCTTCACTCCAGTGCATCGCCCACTTCCTTCCTCTACTCGTAGCGAAGTGCTTCGACCGGGTCCAAGCGCGAGGCGCGCAGAGCCGGTACGAAACCTGCGATCACGCCAACACCTGCCGCTACGGTCAGCGCCAGGATCACGATCGAGGGTGAGACGCTTGCCGAGATCAAGAACTTGTTGATTGCGGCGGTAACCGCCAGAGCCAGCAGCAGCCCCAAAATCCCGCCAATCAGGCAGATCGTCGACGATTCGAACAGAAACTGGGTCAGGATCGCGCGCCGTCGCGCACCAATCGCCTTGCGAATACCGATTTCACGGGTGCGCTCGGTAACCGAGACGAACATGATGTTCATCACGCCGATGCCGCCAACAAACAGCGACATTCCGGTGATCAGCACGCCGACCAGCACCACGATCCCCATCACGTTGTTGAACATCGCGACCAGAGTATCCATCCGATTGATTGCAAAGTTCTCGGCCTCGAGGGGCGTGAGCTTGCGCACCTTACGCATTTCGCCGATCAACTCGTACTCGAACAGATCCAGCGCCACACCGGGTGGCGCCTTGACCGCAACGTTTAGGTCTCGGTTGGCGCTACCAAACGAGCGTACGAAGGTGGTAATAGGCACAAAGATCTGACTATCGAAGTCAGGGCCACCAAAGACACCGGCGCTCCCCTGCTTCTCCATCACACCCACGACCCGGAAGTCCGAGCGCCCGATGCGAATCGTCTTGAACATCGGATTCTCGCTGCCGAACAACCGCTCGCGCATCGTGGAGCCGATCACGCAGACGTAACGCTTGAACTGGACATCAAAGGCCGTCAGGAAGCGCCCCACTTCGGGCACCCCGGTAGACACCATGATCTGTTTGTCGGTCGTACCGATGATGTCGACCCCCGAGATGTCGACCGAGCCGAATTTCACGCTGCGATCGGTTTGCACCGACGGGTTGACGATCTGTTCGGGTGGGAGCTGGCGCCGCAGGTCATCGACATCCTGCATGGTCAGATTCGGCCGATTGCGAAACGAGCGAAAATTCCCGGTGAAGACCCACGGCATGCGCGAGACATAGAGCACATCGGCGCCGAGCGAGGAGACGCTCTCTTGGAAGCTGTTGGAAATTCCGTTGGCGGCGGTCATGGTCGACACCACACCGACGATCCCGATGATGATTCCAAGCGTGGTCAACACGCCGCGAGACTTGTTGGCGCGCAACGCCGTGAGTGCGATTCGCACCGACTCCGAGAATTCGATGACGAGTCGTCGCATCGTACCGCCTAGGCAGCGCCGGCGAGGCGCGTGTCGGATTCGATCAGCCCATCGCGCAATCGAATGATGCGATGTGCATGCTGCGCCATGGCAATTTCGTGCGTCACCAGCAGCACGGTGTTTCCAGAGCGGTGCAACTCGGCAAACAACTCCATGATTTCGTCCCCGGTCGCGCTGTCCAGATTCCCGGTCGGTTCGTCAGCCAGTAGCATCGAGGGCCGGTTCACCAAGGCACGTGCGATCGCAACGCGTTGGCGTTGGCCGCCGGACAATTCGGTCGGGCGATGGTGGATTCGATCCGCAAGTCCCACACGCTCGATCGCTTCCTCCACCACCGTGCGGCGTTCCGAACGCGCCATTCCAGCATAGATCAAGGGCAACTCGACGTTTTGAAACACATTGCTGCGGGGCAGCAAATTGAAGGTCTGAAACACGAAGCCGATTTTGCGATTGCGGATATCGGCAAGCGCATCTTCCTCGAGCGTGCTGACGTCCTCGCCGTCGAGGATGTAGTTGCCGGAGCTGGGACGATCAAGGCAGCCGAGCATGTTCATCATCGTCGACTTGCCTGAACCGGACGGCCCCATGATGGCCACGTAATCGTTGGTCTGGACCTCGAACGAGACCCCGCGAAGGGCGTGTACCTGAACGCTGCCGAGTTGAT
>CAZAHQ010000665.1:0-2431 GCA_964484415.1 uncultured Acidobacteriota bacterium
CTGTCTGGTCACGATCGTGGTGATGCGCACGCCCCCTGCAGAAAACGGTTCGCTTGCATCGGTGTACCCGATCGACTCGATTGCTGCGCGCGCAATGGCGCCCAAGTCGACATCGCGCCGCGTCGAGCTGATCTCGCCGGCGATCACGACGTCTCCCTCCTTGCAGAGCGTTTCGCACGCCACGCGGCATTGCTTGTCGTCGGCCAGATGCGCGTCGAGCACCGCATCGGAGATCAGATCGCAAACCTTGTCGGGATGACCTTCAGTGACCGCTTCGCTGGTAAAGATGAACTCAGATTTCTCGACACTCATCACGTAGCTCCCGTACGGCGCCGCGCGATGCTGAAGGTCCGAATCGAACTAGCCGCCGATGAGAAAACCCAGCAGATAGCCGGACACTTCGTTGCGCCGGGCGAGGACGATCCTCGCGCGGGCCGCATCTCCGCAGGCGCGGAATGGCACCTTGGGTTGTCCGTCCCAGGTTGCCGGACCCTCGTAGTTCGGGTCACTCCTCATGCACGTCGCGGAAGATAAAAGACCCAGCCCGGAAGCGCAAACAAAACTAGAAACCGAGATGCTCTTTCAGCGCCGTGACAACCTTCGGCGCTCCCGTCACGATCCCGGTCTGTTCACCCGGCACGAACCATCCGCCGCCGCGCTTGTTCACGGCGCCGCCGGCAGCCTCGACGATCACGCGCACCGCAGCAACATCGTGCAGTGACACGCGCGGATCGATCATCGCGTCGCACTTCCCTTCGGCCGCAAGCATGTGCCCCCACCAGTCACCGAAACCACGCGTCCGCGCAACGCGGCCGACCAGGGTCGAGAATCGTTCCCACAGACCCTCCGACTGGAAGTAGCGAAGTCCACCGTGACAGATGAAAGAACTTTCGAGTTGTTCGACGGCGCTGACCTGCAGCTTGTGCCAGTCGCCGTGCTCACGATCGAGCCCCGCGCCGCGCCAAGCGCCGCAGTCCGGCGCCGCCCACCAGGTGGTATCCAGCGCCGGCGCATGCACGATTCCGAGCACCAACTCGCCGCTGCGCTCGAGCGCAAGCAGCGTGGCGTAGTACGGGATTCCCGCAACGAAGTTCTTGGTGCCGTCGATCGGATCGATGATCCAGCGATTGCCGTTGCCGATCTCGCTCCCGAACTCCTCGCCGACGAAGCCGCAGCCTGGCATCGCGTGCGTGAGGTGCTCGCGAATCGCCGCCTCGGCCAGCGTGTCGGCTGCGGTGACGGGCGAGCCATCCGGCTTGGTTCGAACCTCGAAGCCGTCTGTGGCATGCCGACGGACGATCGCTGCCGCCTTGGCCACGGCGCCGAACGCAGCGTCGATCTCGGGCTGTGAGGCGCGTTGTTGCGGACCACCCATGATCTGCGACTCCTTCTCACCGCCAGACTATCTACCGGACCGTCTCCAGATTCGCCAGCGTTCGCGGGAGTGCACGATAAGTCGACGAAGGCCGAAAACATCAGTCCAGAGGCGATCTGAACTAAGGTCCGATCGCACCAATTCACGAGACTTCCGTTGGCCGGCAGCAAGAATCGCCGCATATTCCCAGTGGGCCTCTGAGGAAGGATTCAACTCGTGGAGATCACCATCGTCTGCTCGTGCGGTCAGCACAACGCGGTTCATGAGACTCAACTCGACAGCGCGCGATGCACAGCCTGTTCGACCCTGTTGCTTCGACCGGTGGCAACAGCGGTGGTCCAGCAGCAAACGGTGACCCGATAGGTATCGGCATTCTGGTTTCAGCGGATTGATGTCGCTTGAGGCAGAATCGCCGGCGTGACTTCTCACCGTTTCAGCGCACTGCAACTGCGCCGCCACTTCATGTCTCTACCGGCTGGGCCGCGCGTCGCCGGGATTCTCGCGTCCAAACAACCGCAAGAGGCGGTGCGCAGTCTGCCGGCGCAGGATCTGTATCTCACCGTGCTCGAGGCGGGACTGGATGAAGCCTCGCCGCTGCTGCCGTTGGCAAGCCTGCCGCAACTCGAGTTTTTCTTGGACATCGACGGATGGGACAAGGACAACCTCGATATCGAGCGTGTCTGCCGTTGGTTGATCGCCTTCAGCGAGGCCGACAGAGCGTTGCTCGGCCGAGTGCTGAGCGAGGCCGATGAGTCGTTGGTCGTGCACCTGCTGTCCGCGCTGCTGCATGTCTACAAAAACGATGAGTCGGCCGATCCACGCTATTGGCCGCCCGATCGCGCGGTAACCAACATCGACACTACCTATTCGATCGAAGGCAAGGAGCACACACCGACCGAAGCGTTCGACGCGCTGAACGAAGCTCTCAAGATCGTGCGCGCGCGATCGACACATGCGTTCGAAGCGCTGCTCGAGCAGGTGATGTGGTCGATCCCGGCGGAAATGGAGCAGCTTGCCTACGAATCACGCACATCACGCTTGGCGGAGAAGGGATTC
>CAZAHQ010000666.1:0-2429 GCA_964484415.1 uncultured Acidobacteriota bacterium
GCTGTCGAATCTCGACGCCAAGCTCCGAGTGCAGATGCGCGCCGAAATTTCCAAACTGCAGCAACGGTTGCAGACCACCACCGTTTACGTAACACACGATCAAGTCGAAGCGATGACGATGGGTCATCGCATCGCGGTGATGAAGGACGGCAACCTGATGCAGGTCGGTACGCCGCTCGATCTGTACGAACGTCCCGCCAATCTGTTCGTGGCCAGCTTTATCGGCACACCGCCGATGAATTTCTGGAACGCCACGCTCAGCGCGGACGGAGCTACGTTGGCAGGCGCCAAAGCATCGCTGCCTGTCCCACAGCTGTTGCGCGCTGCCACGGCGAGCAAGGGCGGTCGCAAAGTGGTGGTCGGCATGCGACCCGAGAATGTGTTCGAAACCGAGGCCGGCGGTGGACGCGGCGAGTTGGCCACCCTTTCGGGCGTGGTCGAAATCGTCGAACCGTTGGGGCATGAAGCAATCGTCTACCTGCGAATCGGTGACGACCTAGTGGCAGCCAAATTTTATCCGCATCGCGCACCGAAGCCGGGAGCGACGGTGGGGCTGTCGATCGAAATGGACAACCTGCATCTGTTCGACTCTGAAACCGAACAGCGGCTGACCGCTTGATCGCGGTTGCCTAGGAGATACAGACCATGAACTGTTGTCGCTGGCTCAGACGGGTATCTGTCGCTTTCACGCTGATGCTCATCGGCGCTGCAACCTTCGCTCAAACCGAAGTGACCGTCTGGCACGCCTACCGCGGCGAGGAAAAAGCGGCGTTCGAAAAGGTGGTTGCCAACTACAACGCGGCTCAAGGCGGCAAGGTCAAGGTCAGCACGCTGGCTGTACCGTACGACGCGTTCGCCGACAAGATCTCGGCTGCCGTACCGCGCGGCAAGGGTCCGGATATCTTCATCTACGCGCAAGATCGGTTGGGTGGCTGGGTCGAGGCTGGTAATACCGTCGAGCCGATCGACTTCTTCCTCGACAAGGGAACTAAAGACAAGTTCATCTCAACCACGATGGAAGCGATGACCTACCGCGGCAGCACCTACGGCCTGCCGCTGAACTACAAAGTCATCACCATGATCTACAACAAGAAGTTGGTTCCGCAGCCGCCCAAGACCTCGGCCGAGTTGGTCACGATGGCCAAGAAACTCACCAACGCCAAGGCCGGTCAGTTCGGTTTGGCCTACTCGTATGGCGACTTCTACTACCACGCGATCTTGATGAACGGCTTTGGTGGTCGCGTGTTCGATCCGGGCCCTAAGCCGGTGCTCAACCTTCCCGAGAACATCAAGGCGCTCGACCTGCTGTTGAAGTGGAAGGATCAGGACGGAATTCTCCCGGCCGAGCCATCGACCGCATTGATCACGTCGCTGTTCAACGAGGGCAAGGCCGCCATGGTGTTTTCCGGCCCGTGGTTCTTGGGCGAAATCGCCAAGGGTGTCGACTATGGACTGGCCACACTCCCCACGCTGAATGAAGTCGGCGGCAAGCCGATGCGCCCGTGGATGACGGTGGAAGGGGTTTATATCGCCGCGCCCAGCAAGAACAAGGAAGCGGCCTACGAGTTCGTGAAATACGTCACCGATCCGGCGCAGGGCAAGATCCTCGCGCTCGAGGGTCGTCAAACTCCTGCTGCGAAGGCTGCCTACGATGACCCAAAGGTAGCGGCCGATCCGATCCTGAAAGCGTTCCGCGCGCAGGTCGATGTGGCGATCCCGATGCCTAACGTGGTCGAGATGACGATGGTCTGGTCGCCGGCAACCACGGCGATGAACACCATCGTCAACAAGACGGCAGCACCAAAGGCAGCGATGGATGCAGCACAAAAGACGGTTGAAACCTCGATCGCCGGGCTGCGCAAGAAACCGTGACCAACGCCGGCTGGACCATGCGCCGCTCGTTTTTGATTGGGTTGGCACTCGCGTGCGCACTGGCGGCGTTTGGCGCGGGTCTGGCGTGGCGCGCGAGCGGCGAGCATCGCGCCAGCGACGCGAACTTGCGCGTGCAGATGGTCCGGTTGGCGTCTATCACGCAACTCGTCGAACGCGCGGGCGGCGCTGGCGATGCGGTGCGGCGCATCGTTGCCGAGAGCGATGCCAAGAAGTCGTTCGAGGCGTTGCGCGTGGTGGCATTCGATGGGTTGTCGTTGGAAGCCTCAACCGCGGCTGCCGATGTCGGCGAGCGTGTGGCTCCGCGGCGACTCGAGAAGGATGAGAAGCCGCTCTACGACCAAGGTCAACGACTTCGCGCCGCCGTCGATACCAATCGAGAAGAAGGGGCGGCGCGCAAGGGCGAGATCGAGGTGGCAACGCGCCCCGGCGGCGGTTGGACGCTTGCGCTGCCGGTGGAAGTAAATGGTGCGGTGTCAGGTGTGGTGCAAGCCGATTTGGCGGCGCTTGGTGCAGAAACCGGCTGGGCCTGGCCTACC
>CAZAHQ010000667.1:0-2412 GCA_964484415.1 uncultured Acidobacteriota bacterium
CTTGTCATCCCCACCCATCACCTCACGATTCACATCGTTTTGCAGTCGCAAGCCATTGGCCGAGGCATCATTTCGGTGTCCCGGTGGAGGTGCTATGCGTCGACTGCTATTCGCCGCCAGTTTGGTGCTGGGCCTGCCGCTGCTGCTCGCCGGCACGACAGCGGTCGCCTCGGCCGCGACCGCTGCGAGCGCGAACGGTGTTTCATTCATCCACGACGACTATGCCAAGGCGCTACAGCAAGCACGCGCGCAGAAGTTGCCGCTGTTTGCCAAGATCTGGAGCCCTTGGTGAAGGATCTGTGTCTTTCTGAACGCCGACGTCTTTCCTAGTCCGGCGCTCGGCAAGCACGCCAGGCGGTTCGTCTGGCTCTCGATCGACATGGAACAGCCGCAAAACGGATCGTTCTTCGCCAAGTACGAACTTTCATCGATCCCCGAGATGTTGGTGATCGACCCCTCGCGCGAGGTGGCACTGGCCTCGCATATCGGCAGTCTGACGGTGTCGCAGCTTCAGCAGTTCTTGGACGACGGTGCGCGTGCTTTCAGCAACAAGCGCCAAGATCCAGATCACGCGACGTTCACCGAGGCCACTGCGCTGATGGCGCGCGGCGATGCCAGACTTGCCGCCGAACGATTGACCGCGTTGCTTGCCACGCTGCCCGCGGCGAAGGTGGGGACGCGCGAGCGGCGAGCGCGCGTGGTCGTGGAGCTGACTCGCGCGTTGTCGGAGAGCGGAAACGCGGCGGAATGTATCAGCGTGGCTCGACGCGAAGCGGAGTCGCTGCGAGGCACACCGTCGTTCGGCAAGGTCGCGACCACCGGCCTGGGATGCGCGCTCAGCTCGGAACATCAGGAAGAGGCGGCAAAACAGTTCGCGGCACACATGGCAGAGGCGTTCGAGCAGACCGAGTTGTTGCCGATCGATCGCTCGTATCTGCTTTCCGACCTGACGCAGTACTTTCAGATCATCGGGGACGAGCCCGCGCGCCAGCGTGTGGCACAGCAGTGGCTCGAGTACCTCGAGATGGTGACCGGCCGCGAGAACGCCAGCGGGCCACGGGAATCACTCGACAACGAGTTGATGCGCGCCGCACAAACTGCAGGCGTTCCCGCACGCGCCGTTGCAGCTCTTGAACGCACCGCAGCGCTTTTTCCCGCGAGCTTCGCCACGAAGACGCGACTCGCCCAACTGTACGCCGCAACCAAGCAATGGGATCGCGGCTTGGCTCTGGTGACAGCAACACTCCCGGGGCTGACCGGGTTCAACGCGTTCCAACTGCGGGTCAGTGAGTTCGATCTGTATCTCGGAAAGGGGGACGTGGCGGGTGCGCGCCGCAGCCTGCAAGCAGCGCGAAACCTGCTCGATACGGTCGCGGCGACTCGCGGTCGCGCCGGGCTCGAGGCGCAACTTCAAGCTCGCCAAGCGTCGCTGCCGCCGGAGTAACGCCCGCTCGCCCCGCTCCTCGGCCAGACGCGGTGGGACTGCGATAGCACCCCGACGACCCGTCCGCGGTCAGACGCGCTCGGTTTGCGATCACGCCGCGCACAGGAGCGCCGCCGCGCTACTGACCGGTGCTGATCGCTTCGCGCGCGTTGCCGCCGGCGTCGAGTTGTTGGTACTCCAACTGACTTCCTCGCAAGCTGTGCGGCACCAGATAGACAGCGATCGTCACCAGCGCCGCAACGATCACGGTGGCGCGTGCCGCCCGGCGTTCGACCGGTGCGCGCGCAAGCACGATCACGGCTGCCAGCCACGCCAGCCACATCGCCGCGGTCTTGTTGTCGGTGAGATCGCCGCCGAACGTCCAACCTGTCCAATACGCGCCGAACTCTTACTACTGCACGATCGGCCCCAGCACTAGGCCGCCCAATGTGATCCCCACCAGCGCGACCCACGCGTAGCGCTTGGATTCCGGCCGCCCCACCGCGGCGGCCAGTGCGGCGCGCGCACCGATCATCATCGCGAAGAACATCAACACGATGTGCGGGATGAGGATCCCGGCCGGCACATCTCCCTTGAAGCGCATTACCACCGGTTCATCGCCGGGGATGAAAATCGATCCACCGAGCGTGCTGAGTCGTACCCGATACTCCAGCTTTCCCGCAGGTGGTTGCGATGGCAAAAGCGCCACGAACACGTCCCCTCTGCGTTCCATTGGGAGCGAGACGAACGGATCGTTGGTCGGATAGCGGCGATAGTCGACAGATCCTTGCATCGGCTCCACCGCCGGGATCGACACCATGAACGGCTCGCCCGAGGTGCCGCTGCGAAGCAGACGCCAGTGGATCGTGGGCTCTCCCTCGACGGTCGTTTCTCCGCGACGGGGGTGTGTCGGCCCGGTCATCCGCTGCCACGTCGCAGCGCCAATCATGATCAAGACGGAGAGTGTCCAAAGCAGCAGTGTCGTGGCT
>CAZAHQ010000668.1:0-2410 GCA_964484415.1 uncultured Acidobacteriota bacterium
GCGGCATCGTGCACAACGGCGACAGCGTCGATGGGCTTTGGACGATCACCCACTTGGTGCGCTCGGTCAACGCGCTCTCGGTCGCGGCAAGATCGGCATGAGCGAAGCAGCCGCCGGAAACGTCATCAAGCGGCCGCCGTGTCCTCGACATACCTCGTGTGGTCGACGAAGAACGGTAACGGCACCAGCACCTCGGGCGGCTCGACCTCGGGATTCCCGAGCGAGTCCTCGAAGAACCGATCGGCGCTCCGCTCGGACGCAAGCCGCGCTCCCGTCCTCGACCATCTGTTCGATCGACCGACCTCGGTCCGGCAGGGCCGCCACACGTTGGAAGATCGCCATCCCCGCAGGTGAACAGCACCGATCGCCAGACTTGCCTCACCGAGGTCAGCGCCCATCTTCCTTGCGAGGGGTCGAACGCCATGGACGCCACGCGCACCCAATCTCAGTTAGCAACCGTCGCCGCCGTACCGCGCTCGGGAGTGTTGAATCTGGCCGTCGTCGGCGACGAGGTCCCGGTGCTGCTGTTGCACCATGCGCTCGGTTCTTTCGATGCCTACACCAGCACAGAACATGACAACGTGGCGGAGTGGCTGGCAGCCCGTGGTTGTCAGGTGGTTGGCTTCGACCTGGAAGGGCATGGCGATTCGGAGTCGCTTGCCGAGTTCCCGGAAGACTATCTGACCCGTTGTGTCGATGATGCCTGCGCCATCCTCGGGACGATCGGCTCCTCGCCCACGCCTGTTGTGGGTGTGGGATTCGGCGCGTTGATCGCTCTCGAACTCGCAGCTACACATCCGGAGTTGGTGGCCTGCGTGGTGGCCGACTCCCCGCCCGGTGTTTGCCCCGCCGTCTCCTATGAACCGTGGCCGGGCCTCGCATTCGCGCCACCTCACAGCGAAGAGAGCGCGCGCTTGACGGCTTGGCGGAGGTTCACAGCGCGAGCGGCTGAACGCCCGGCGTTGCCCGAGCCGAAGAGCATCGGTTGCCCCGTGTTGTTGACAGTCTGCGCGGACATCTGCGCGCCCGAGTTGTTGACCGGTCTGTACGATTGGGCGCACGCGCTCCCACAGGGAAGCGTGGCATTGCTTCCCGGCGATCAGCCGCCCGGTTGTTGGCAGGCTCCCAGTTTCTTCATTCGTGAAGTCGAGCGATTTCTCGCCGCGTACGCGTAACGAGTGGTCAAGACACAGGCCGCTACGAGCGGCGCGCGGCAGCAGTGCACCGCGCACACAAGCCGCTGATCTCCATCCGGATGTACTGGACGTCGTAACCGGTTTGCCGTTTGAGTTGCGAACGAAACTCGTCGATCACCGCGCCGGCCGGCTCGAGCACCTCGCCGCACCCGGTACAAATGACGTGAGCATGTTCGCTGCCGGTCCGGATCTCGTAGTAGTGGCGGTCGCCTCTGAAGTGCAACAGATCGAGTTCGTCCACGAGTCCGACGGTTTTGAGCATTCCCAACGTGCGGTAGACCGTGGCACGGTGGACCGAGGGATCGATCGCCTTGGCCTTCTCGGTGATCTCGTCGACGTCGAGGTGCTCCTCGGCTTGCTCGAGGACTTGCGCGATCGCCCGACGCGGCCCGGTGACCCGGATCCCCGACTCTCGCATCCGTTTCACGAGATTGGCTGTCGTCGCGGCTTGTGGCATGAGGGGATGTTGCCAGAAGCCGCCTGATCGCTCCAGTGCTGCTAGAATCCACGCCCTCGGGAGCGGCGACCATGCGTTTGGCGTTCGACCAGATCGCGGAAGAGCACAGTTTCATCGTCAAGCGCTTCTTTGAACAACACTCCGACACGCTGGGGCTCGTCGCGGATCGTTTGATTCGAACGCTTCGAACGGGACACAAGTTGCTGTTGTTCGGCAACGGTGGATCGGCTGCCGACGCGCAACACTTTGCGGCTGAACTCGTCGGCCGTTATCAAATCGAGCGGCCCGGCTGGCCCGCGATCGCGCTGACGGTCGACAGCTCGGCACTCACCGCGATCGCCAACGACTATGGCTACGATCGTGTCTTCGCGCGACAGGTCGAGGCCCTGGGAGTGAAGGGCGATGCCGCCATTGCGATCTCGACATCTGGAAATTCGAACAGCGTCATCGAAGGGGTACGTGCCGCCGCTGCCAAGGGATTGCATACGATCGGCCTGCTCGGTCGCGATGGGGGCGAACTCAAGTCGATGGTCGATCACGCTCTGGTTGTCGACGCGCAGAAGACGTCGCGAATCCAAGAGGTGCACATCCTGATCGCGCACATCCTCTGCGAGTCGATCGAGCGCGCCATGCTCAGCCCTCGTGAGTGACGACAACCGCAGGCTGACCATCGTCCACACCGATTTCCATCGCGGCTGGGGCGGTCAAATCAACCAAGTCATGACTTCCTGTATCGGCCTGCAGCGGCGAGGTCATC
>CAZAHQ010000669.1:0-2409 GCA_964484415.1 uncultured Acidobacteriota bacterium
CTCATCGACGAAGTAATCGGCATCGGCTGCCAGCTCGTGCTTGGATTGCAAGGCACGCAACAGTTGCCAGAACCACTCGCACCCTTGGGCATCGAGCGCCTCCCACGCAAACTCCTCGACCAACAACACACCCTTGGGCGCCAGCATCGAGCGCAACGGGGCAATCGCCTGAGGCAAGTCCCCCATGTGATGCAGCGAGCGCGCACACAGCACGGTGTCGAACGGACCCCCTTTGAACCCCGGCCATTCGGCCACATGCGCGTCAACGCCCAAGTCACGGGCATCGGCGACATTGTCGGGATGCTCATCGATCGCGGTCACGCTGAAGCCGCTGGCCTTCATCAGGGCCGCCACCTCGCCGGTGCCGCAGCCGATGTCGAGCACGCGACCATCGCGCAACGCGTGCTTCACCACGAAGCTGAGCGTCTCCTTCGGTCCCAACTCACCGGGTCTCTTCACGTCGCGCCTCGTTGCTTGACTCGTTACCCGCTCTCAACGGCCGCTGCCAACAACCGTGCCCCCGCGCTGCATCGTGCGGCGGCCGGCGGGTGGTTGCGATGCCCGATGCCCGATGCCCGATGCCGGAGTGTCCAACGGCGATCATCGGGCGTCGATCTCCCACTACCACGCCCCCACGAACGGTCGCTGCAAGCGCGACGTGACATAAATATCGCGCGGTCGCACACGCGTGATTTCGATCTCGCCAAAACCGAGCCGGGTCAACAGTGCCGTCACCATGTCGGGCCCGAGCCACTCGAACTTGTGCGACGGGATTCCTTGCTTGGAGTAGTACAAAGCGACATCGGCGACCAGCTTGCTAAACCCCTCGTCGGTCGTGGGATCGGCTAATGTCAGGGCCAAGAGCCCGCCCGGTCTCAATGCTTGCGCCGCCGTGAGCCAATACGCGAATTGGATCTGCAAATCGACATGCACCATGGCGTCGATGGAGTACAAAGCGTCCAACTTTCCGACCCAGCCGCGCGCCTCGATCGCTTGCAACAGTTGCCGATGATTGCGCTGATCGATCAACAAGGCACTCACCCGCCCCGCGGCGATGTCGCTGTGCAGTCGTTCGGCGAGCACTGCCAGGAAACTCTCGGACACATCCGCACACAAAACGTTGGCGCCGGAAAAATGTCGCACCACCTTCTCGGTGTATTTCCCCGACCCTTGCCCCAACTCGACGAATCGCGTCGCCGCGCGCGGGAGCTTGTCGGCCAGCAGCGTTTGGAAGATCCGCTCCCAGTCGGCCGCGTCGGCCCACTCGTCCCCGGGCCACACGGTGTTGTCACCCGGCACTCCCTCGTTCTTGATCTTCTCTTGGGCCGCACGCACGTAGGAGTCCCACTCGCCGCCATAGGTGCGGCGCTTGGTGCGGACCAGTTCGTACCCCAACTTGCCCAAGATCTGCTTGGAAACGTTTCGCAACATGCGCAGAGCATGCCACAGCGTCTGCGACTACGATGCGCCGCATGAGCCAACACGATCTGCAGATCTTCGACGACCCGGCGGCGGTCGCCCGAGCCGTAACCCAAAAACTGCTCGAACTCGGCCGCGAGGCGATCGCACAGCGCGGCGTGTTTCGCGTCGCGTTGGCCGGCGGCTCGACTCCCAAACGGATGTACCGTGAGTTGGCGCACAACCCCGAGGCGCTGGACTGGTCGCGCGTGCATGTCTTCTTCGGCGACGAGCGCTGCGTCCCCCCCGATCATCCCGACAGCAACTACCGGCTGGCCTTCGATGAGTTGTTGCAGCAAGTCCCGATTCCGCAGAACCAAGTTCACCGCATCCCCGCCGAACACCCCAACCCGCAGGCCGCGGCTTCCGAATACGAGGCCACGCTCCGCGCCATCTTCGGCGCCGACCGACCTTGGCCTGTGTTCGATCTGATCCTGCTCGGGATGGGGCCCGACGGGCATACCGCCTCGCTCTTCCCCGGGACCACCGCCCTCGACGAGTCCTCGCGTTGGGTCGCCGCCACCTGGGTCGAACGGCTGCAAACCTGGCGGATCACGCTCACCTTCCCGGCGATCAACGCGGCGCGGCAGGTTTTGTTTGCCGTCACCGGAGCCGACAAGGCCGACCGGCTGGCCCAGGTGCTGGGCCGAAAACCGGGTGGTAACGATCTGCCCGCGGCGCGCATCCGTACTAGCGGAGGAGGCGCAACCTGGTTCATCGACCGGGAGGCTTCTGGAGGGAACACCCTGTGAGCGAGGCGAAGCAAGGCCGCCCCTGGTTGAAGTTACTGGTGATCGCCCTGGTCATCGTCGGATTGATCCTGTTGGGCAAGCAGTTCGGTTCCCGCATCGAAGAGTTCAAAGCGTTCGTCGCGAGCTTGGGCCCGTTGGGCCCCGCGGTGTTCGTGGGTGCTTACGTCTTGGCCACGGTCTTGTTCTCCATCACGGCGCT
>CAZAHQ010000670.1:0-2407 GCA_964484415.1 uncultured Acidobacteriota bacterium
TAGTTCAGCAGCTTCGGCACATCACCTGGAGCGTCGGCGCCGCTGATGTAGCAGGCGACATCAATATCGTTGAGGGAGCGCAGCGCGGTTCCTTTCGCGAGGCTGCCCGACACCAGCATCTTCTTGAGGGAGAAGTCCGGGTGTTCCTGAAGGTAAGTCTCCAGGCGCTCGCGAAGTCGCCGGGCCTGCGCGCGGAACTCGTCGGCCTTGTCTTTAGGCAGGTTCACTTTGTCTTGTGCAAAGCGCACGATTTCAGCGTGATCGATATGTGCCCTGGACATAAGGCCGTTCTCCATGCGCCCTGTTGCTCGAATATCCGGGGCGGGTTTCGGTAAAGAAAGACGGAAAGTTCGGAAAAGCGAACACCGGTAAGTTAGGCATGCGGTTCACGATTGTCAATGAAAAAGTTCGGTACCGTGGTATAACCTTCACCCAGCTCGCTCAAAGCTGGAGACAAAAGTATGGCTACCCGACTAGGGGAGAAGCTACGTAAGCTTCGGAAAGATAACGGATTTACGCTGGATCAGCTGGCTGAAAAGTCCGGCATGAGTAAGAGCTATCTTTGGGAATTGGAGAACCGCGAGTCGCAACGGCCGTCTGCGGAGAAGCTCACTGCGCTGTCAGACGTTTTTGGAGTTGGGTCGTCCTATTTCATTGAGGATGACGTTCGGGAGCCGAAGCAACGGCACCTGGACGAGGGGTTCTTTCGCGAGTACCAGAACTTGGATGACGAAGCGAAGGAGCAGTTACGGAAGATTCTGAAGACGTTCAAAAGGAACTCTTGAGCGATTCGCCGCTAACAGCACCGCGCGCCGCGCATCGACTGACGCACATCCTAGACGCCTTTTCGGCAGCGCATGGCACACCTCGGTTCCCAGTTGACGTGCGGGAGCTGGCACTGGGGTGTGCTCAAGTATTTGGGTGGCCTGATCCGATCTCTCGCGTCGAACCCGCCGCGATCCGTGGCTTCGAGGGCGCGCTTTTCCCTGCTGACGACCGCAAAGACTGGACGCTGCTCTACAACGATTCGATTCGTTCCCCGGGACGCATTCGTTTCACGCAGGCTCACGAGCTGGCGCACTACATTCTCCACCGCAATCTGCGGGATTCCTTCGAGTGTTCCGAGCAGGCCATGCTGGACTGGTCCGTCGAAGATGAAAATCTCGAAGCCCAGGCCGACGAGTTCGCTTCCTTCCTGCTTATGCCGCTCAACGACTATCGACAGCAGGTCAATGCCACCGTCGATTTGGATCTCATGGGGCATTGCGCCGAAAGGTACGGCGTATCCCTGACTGCGGCGATTCTCAAATGGCTAAGTTCAACAGAAGAAAAGGCCGTCGTGGTCATGTCGCGGGATGGATATATGAACTGGGCATGGTCCAGTAAGCCCGCACTAAAGGCCGGGGCTTTCTTCCGAACGCGGACCCAGACCGTGCCGATTCCTCCTGGATCGATCACTGCAAACAATGGCATTCAAAGCGAGCGACGGGGCGTAGACGTGCCCGTCACTGTGTGGTTTCCGCACGCGGAGCAGGGATGGGTCCTGAGAGAAATGAAGCTCTACTCGGATCACTACGATTCCGTAATTACGCTGCTTGTGCTGCCGCGTTTCGCCACCGTCTGGCCGCCACGGCTGTCGACGGAAGATCTCTGATCCTCGCGGCCGATCCAACTTGACTCGGAGCGACCCATCGTCGTGGTCGTTACCTTGAAAATTTTGTACTATTGTGTCGTAGATTTCCGAAACTCGGCCAAATCATGTCCGCCAAAAGCAGTAGTTCAGAAATCCTGACCATCAGAGAGGTGGCTGGCTACTTGAAGGTCACGGAACGGACGATCTATCGACTCGCTGCAGCAAAGAAGATCCCGGCCTTCAAGGTTGGCGGAGCATGGCGGTTCTCGCGGGCGGACATTGATATCTGGATCAAGCAGCAATCGACTTTAGACCAAGCCGATGTAGACGACTCAGAGAGTCACGGCACATGAGCATGTGCGTTCCATTCGCGGGGGCCAGCGTTTGAGTATTGTGCAAGTCTCGCTCGGTCAACTAGAAGGGCATCTCTGGGAATCCGCCAACATTCTGCGCGGACCCGTGGACGCCGCGGACTTCAAGACCTACATCTTCCCGCTGCTCTTCTTCAAACGTATTTGCGATGTTTGGGACGAGGAGTATCGCGAGATCGTCGCCGACACCGGCGACGAGCAGCTGGCAGGCTTCCCTGAATCGCACCGGTTCCAGATTCCAGACGGTTGTCACTGGCGAGACGTCCGGGACAAGGCGGCGAACGTCGGCGCCGCTCTACAGCGTGCGATGCGGGAGATCGAAAAGGCCAACCCACATACCCTGTATGGCGTGTTTGGCGATGCCCAGTGGTCGAACAAGGAGCGGCTGTCGGATGCGCTGCTC
>CAZAHQ010000671.1:0-2397 GCA_964484415.1 uncultured Acidobacteriota bacterium
TCGAGGTTCGAGACAACATCGCACCTGCATTTGCCAACCGACTGGACGAGATCGCGCGCGGCCTCATCGAAACGTTTGCCGATAGCGATCTGTCAGGTGGTGGCGGACCGGACCTGCCGGGCCTTTTCACCTGGTCGGGCGGCACTGTCCCGCCGACCGGCGCGCTGTTGCAGGGGCTGGCCTCGAGTATCGCGGTCAACGCGGGCGTCGATCCAGCGCGCGGCGGAGACCTTCGATACCTTCGTGACGGCGGTGTTTCCGCCCCCGCCAATCCGAACTACAGGGCAAATACCACCGGGGCGGCCGGCTATTCGGCACGGCTGGAGGAACTCGTTTCCGGGCTTTCGGCCCCGCGCGACTTCGCCGTCGAGGCCGGTCTGTCGCTGTCGACATCGTTGCTCGATTTCGCGTCCGGCTCCGCTGGCTGGATCGAGGAGACCCGCAAGGTCGCGGGGCAGAGCCTTGAGTCTCGCGATACGCTGAGGGTGCGGTCGTCCGAGATCCTGTCCGGTGCCACCGGCGTCAACATCGATCGGGAAATGGCCGACATGCTGCAGCTCGAGCGCGCGTACCAGGCATCGAGCCGCCTACTGTCGACGGTTGATCAGATGTTCGAGTCTCTCTTCAATTCCACGAGGTAGAACCGTGGTTATCGTGCAATCACAGTCGAGCCTGTCGCGGGTCTTGGCCACTCAATCGCAGTTGGCTCGGCTCGAGACCCAGGTCGGTAATGCTCGCAAGGAGTTGTCCACGGGGCGTCTCGCAGACGTCGGATTCGAACTTGGGGTGAGGACCGGCGACATCGTTGGTCTGCGCCAGGAATTGACACAGATCGAATCCACCACCGAAACGAACAAGCTCGTTTCGACGAGGCTCGAGGCGACCCAATCGTCGTTGCGGACTGTTTCAGATTGTTCTTCGGACTTTCTCGAAACCCTGGTGGCGGCTCGAGGCAATGCGTCGACCCGCGGGATTGTCGGGCTACAGGCCAAGGATACCATCGGACGTCTCGTCGAGGCACTCGGTACGCGTATTGCCGGCGTGAATCTGTTCTCCGGGATCAACGTCGACCGCAATCCGCTCGAGCCATATTTTACAGAGCCCCCGCCGGACTCGCGCACTGCAATTGGCACTGCATTCTCGTCGTATTTCGGTTTTTCTCAGACAGACCCGGCCGTCGCAACGATCTCTGCCAGCTCCATGCAGACTTACATGGATACGACTTTTGCTGGTGTGTTCGCTGATTCGTCCTGGCAGGCAAATTGGTCGGCGGCGGGTGAGTCTTCAACCAGCATGGTCAGCACCGATGTCGTCATTCAGTCGTCGGTTACGGCCAACGAAGAGTCGATCAGGAACGTGATGCGGGCGCTTGTTCTCGTCTCAGATAGCGGGACGGCGCAATTGAGTGAACCCGCCTACCATGCCGTCGTCGATGAGGCCATTCGTCTGGTCGGTGAAGGAATGGTCGGACTGGCGGACCTCGAAGGGCAAGTTGGCGTTATGCAGAGCCGTGTCAGCGAAGCGACTGAAGGACTGGAGTCCCGGCGCGTGCTGCTGACGCGCGCTGTCGGGGAAATGGAGGACGTCGATCCGACGGAATTGTCGACGCGGCTGAGTGAACTGCTCAATCAGATCGAGGCGGCCTACGCGATAACTGCAAGGCTTCAGAGGATTAGTCTGCTCGACGAGATCTAGGCGCAGATCCGTGAGTGGATGGAAGGGCCGGGGAGGCGAATAGCCGTGTATCACGTCACATATTCGATAGTCGTCGCAGAGGGCCCGCAAACCACGCGTGCGGCCGAGCGAGAGGTGCTGCTTCAGTCTGTGGAGTTGATGGAGCAGGCGGAGAGCGCCGGCACCGCGTCTCGCGAGTCGATCGATGCCGTGTTCTTCGTCAGTCGACTCTGGTGCCATCTCATCGAGGATCTCGGCAGCCCGGACAATCATCTGCCGAACGACATCCGTGCCAGGCTCATCTCCATCGGGCTGTTCATGATCCGCACAGCCGATGGCATTCGCAACGGTTCCGAGACGAGCTTCCGTGGAATGATCGATATAACTCGAACCGTGACAGAGGGGCTCAAATGAGCGGCACACTTCGAATCTCGCTCAGGGCGGGTGAGCGCATCTACATCAACGGGGCGGTGTTTCGCGTCGATCGCAAGGTATCGCTCGAACTGCTCAACAGTGTCACGTTTCTCCTCGAGCAGCACGTCATGAAGCCGGAAGATACGACGACGCCGCTGCGTCAGCTGTACTTCATGGTGCAGTCCGCATTGATCGAGCCGGGAGGCGCACCGCAGGCCATCGAAATGGCGCAAGCCTCGCTGGCACTGTTGAAGGTAGCGATCTCCAACGAAAAAGTTCTAGACGGCCTAGAAGAGGTTGAGTCGCTGC
>CAZAHQ010000672.1:0-2388 GCA_964484415.1 uncultured Acidobacteriota bacterium
CGACTTGACGGTTTTGCTTTCCGGCGGCTACGAGCTGAAAGAGCTTTGGCTCGCCGACTTCTATCCGCAGACCCAGCACCTCGAGTCGGTGGTTGTGTTGCAGCGCTCGATGTCGGGCGCGAGCTCGCGTTAGTTCCGACGGGGCGTACTTGACGGGTTCCCGATCCCAGTCGGCTGGCCGGTCTGTGTCGGGTTGCGCCCCTGCGGCCCCTGCCCTTGAGGCAAGCCAGGGATGGCACGCGCTTGTGAATCCTGTCGGAACTCGGTGATCGAGTAGTACCAGCGATCGTAGGTGTCCTCTTGGCGCTTGAGCGTGTTGTAGGCGTGCTCCGTACTCTTGGAGTGAACTCCGACAATACCGAATCCACCCGGCTGCGCGATCCCTTCCGTACTACGGTCCTTCAATGTGCCGACTTCCTCACCCGGTTTGAACTGCGTCTTGCTTCCGAGGCCAAGGTTGTTGTCCGCTTGCCCCTCCGCCGCACAACTGCTGACCATTCGACCCGCCGCCCCCTGCTTCAGCAGGCACCAGTCTTCGAGGCTCTTGGCGCGCGTTATCGGGTCGAGATAGGCCTTGCGCATGAACGTCGTGCCGTCGCCGCCGCGCTTTACCAACTCGTCCAGCGTGGCGGGCAACACGCCCTGCTTCTTCTGATACTCCAAGATTCCAGCCGCGTATTGCTCCTGAATGAAGATCAGTTGCGCCTCGCGCTCGCGTTTCTCGACGATTGACCATTCCTGAACTGCCGCACCGCTCATGATCCCCATCACCATGATCATGGTGAACAGACCGAGCAAGACGATCCCCCGCTCTGGCTTTGCTTTCGGTTGCTGTGCGCGCTGTTTCATGCGGGCCTTTGTGCGCGGGTGCCGGACAACGACACCCGCGCGGTTGTTTGAAACTCGAGAACTACGCCGGGCAGACCACCTTCACATCCTTGGGCTGCGCGGACGATCCATCGAGTGCATCGGTCTCATCCGTCAGGATGTTGGGGCATGAGAAGTTGGGCGGTGTCTGGTTGCACGGATCATCAAAGTCGCTCGCCGACGCGTCGCCGTCGCCGTCCCCATCGCCGATACCATTGTCGAAGACGGTGAGGTGAACGATGTACTCCCCGGGCGCGCGATAGGTGTGCTGTCGCTGGCAGGTGTTTGCCTCCTCGACTCCATCACCCCAACTGAATTCGTAGGTCACGATCCGGCCGCCCTGTGTCGCGTCGCTGTCCGATGACCCGCAGGCCGAGAGTGTGATGCTGCAGAAGTAGTTCGTGCCGACGATCGTCTTGGTTCCTGCCTGCGGCGAAGGGCCGAGGTCGGCGGTCGGGCCCGAGTTGGGCACGATGTCGTAGCTGCTCGACGTCTTGGCGCTCTTCTTGCCAAGGTCGTCGACGACCTCGAGGGTGAGTTCGATGTGTGAACCTTCCGTGAAGGTCCGGGTGAACGCCGACTGCACGGTGTCACAGATCTCCGTGCCGGGGTCGGCTGTGGTGACGCAGAACGATGGGCGTGTCACCTCGGTCGGTACGCGACCCAATCCGTAACTCAGGATCCAGATGTACCGCTCGACGTTCCCATCCGGATCCTCGCTCTGCGATCCGCTGAATTGTGTGGTGGTGCCGATGCGAGTATTGGTGCGGGGGGAGATCGAGATCGACGCCGTCGGCGCTTCGTTCTGCGAACCAACGGTGACGTCGACCTTGCCTTCGGCCGAACCGCTCTTCACCACCACGGTCGTGGTGTCCAGGACCGTGAGCGTGTCCTCGGCTTCACCACGGCTGTTGGTCTTGAGCACGCGTCCACCGCTTGCCAAGGAGCCGGCCTCGGTACTGAAACGCACGCCAATCCCCGATTGGACCTTGCCGATGTCGTTGTACACGACCGCCCGAACCGTGGTGGTGGGTGGATTGTCGGGATCGACGATTTGAAAACTCGCCGGGTTGGCGGTGACGTCGATGACCCAGTCCGCCGCCGCCGTCGCGTCGTCCTTCGTACATCCCGCAGCAACCAGCAGCAACAGGGTGGCGACGAGCGGCAGTAGAAATCGGGAGATCTGTTGGCTACGCATGATGGCAATCCTCTTGCGCCGGCTTTGTGGGCTCGGCGCCTACAGTTCTGAGTAGGAGATCCCGTCTTCGGTTGTTCCCGTGGCACGGCTCTTCACGTTCCAGATGCCGGGCGGTTGCGTGGGGTCGAGGCTCGACTCAGGGTCGGCTGGGATCTCGTCCCAATCCGATTGCTTGGTAAATGGATCGATGGGGAGTGAGCGCAGGTAGTTTTCTTCTTGCAGCACATCGAGTGCAGCCGGGTAATAACCCTTATCCGCAAAGTACTGGTCGATGGTTTGCCGAAGTACGAACAAGTTCTCTTTCAGAATCGATTCCTTGGCAC
>CAZAHQ010000673.1:0-2382 GCA_964484415.1 uncultured Acidobacteriota bacterium
CTTCACGTCGTTTACCGGTGCATCCGGCGTCACGATCCTGGCGTTGGGTGGGCTGTTGATGCCGGTGTTGATCGGCGCGCGCTATCCGGAGCGATCCGCGCTCGGTTTGCTCACGAGTGCCGGGTCGTTGGGGCTTTTGTTTCCACCCTGCCTGCCGGTGATCCTGTACAGCGTCGTGGCGAACGCCAACAGCGTGAGCGGTGGCGGTACGTTGACCATGCAACGAATGTTCATGGGCGGCGCGCTTCCCGGCGCATTGCTGGTTGGGCTGACGGCGTGGTGGGGAGCCTTTCAACAACCGCGCGTCGAAGGGCTGCGCCCCCGTTTCGATCGCCGTGAAGCGCTGGCCGCGGCGCGCGCCGCGAAATGGGAATTGTTGCTTCCATTGGTCACGTTGATTGCGTTGTTTGGTGGGTTCGCCACGCCGGTCGAGGCTGCGGCCCTGACCGCGCTGTATGCCTTCGTGGTCGAGACGCTGGTGCACCGCGAGCTTTCGATCAGACGCGACGCGCCGCGCGTGATCGCCGAGTGTGCCCTGGTGGTGGGTGGCGTGCTGTTGATCTTGGGCGTGGCACTCGGATTCACCAATTACCTCGTCGATGCTCAGGTAGCGATCAAGACGGTTGATTGGATGACTGCCAACGTACACTCCAAGTGGCTGTTTTTGTTGGTGCTGAACCTCGCGCTCTTGGTCGTCGGCTGCCTGATGGACATCTACTCGGCGATCGTGGTCGTGGTGCCGTTGATCGTTCCGTTGGGTGACGCGTACGGGATCGACCCCGTGCATTTGGGAATCGTGTTCTTGGTCAATCTCGAGCTCGGTTTTCTTACACCACCGGTTGGAATGAACCTGTTCTTGGCGTCGTATCGGTTTGGAAAGCCGATGCCGGAAGTGATTCGATCCGTGCTTCCGATGCTGCTGGTGCTGTTGGGTGGCGTGTTGGCGATTACCTATCTGCCTTGGTTGACGACCTGGTGTTTGCCGTGAACCAGAGTTGATGCGTGAAGTCCACTCCGCGCGTCTGCGTTCAATCGCCGGCGCGGCCGGATCGGTTCGTACCGATAGCCTTGGCCGCTGCGTCGCTGTCGCTCGGTGGTTGGCAGCTCGGCAGCAAAGACCTGTGGTTGGACGAAGCCTTCAGTTGGACCGACATCAGCCTGACGTGGAGCGCCCTCTTGGCGCGGATCGGCGCGGGCGACACACATCAGGCGTTCTACTTCGTGCTGCTCAAGCTGTGGACGGTCTTCGGTCATAGCGAGACTGTGCTGCGCCTGCCGTCGGTGTTGTTCTCGGCCACGTTGGCACCACTCGTGTGGTGGATCGGCCGCCACGTGATCGATCGCGACGGCGCCCTGATCGCGGCACTGTTGATGTTGCTGCACCCGTTTGCACTCGAGTATTCCCAGGAGGCGCGAGGCTATGCGCCCGCCGCAGCGATGGCAGCAATCGCCTCGCTCTGCCTCATCAGGATGTTGCGTCACCCCAGTCCGGTTCGAGGTTTCAGTTACGCCATGATCGCGGGGCTTTTGGTGTGGACTCAGCTACACGCCGCCGCCTTGTTGGCGGCACACGCCGTCGTGATCGTCGTCGCGCTCCGTCACCAACCTGGCAGTTGGAAACCGCTCTTGATCGCCTGGGGCGCAGCCGCGGTGCTCGCCTCGCCTGCGGTGCTGCTGGCGCTCGGCTCACCACGCGGGCTGATCGATTGGGTCGATCCACTGTCGCTCGAACAGTTGCATGCCTTGATGACGACGATGAGCGGCTCGACCGGGCTGGTCGGCATAATCCTCTGGGGCGCGGCGGCCGCGGTTGGAGGCTGGGTCGTGCTCAGACGAGGCGACGGGCAGACACAAACCGCAGCGATCGGTGTTCTGCTCTGGGCGTTGCTGCCGATCTGTGCCGTGATCGCACTGTCGGCACTGCGCCCGATGCTGGTGCCGCGCTACCTGCTGTTCTCGTCGCCGGCGGTTTGCCTGTTGGTCGCCTCCGGCATCTCAGCGCTGCGTCGACGCCCCGTGGTGATCACGGTCGCAGCGCTCATGATGGCTGGCGAGATCTACGGCGTGCACCAGTGGTTTGTCTCGACGCCGAAGGAGCAGTGGCGGCAAGCGGCACAGGAGATCGTTCGTTCCGCACAAGACGGTGACGCGGTGACGTCGTACGCGTGGTTCGGACTGGAGCCGCTGAACTACTACCGTCAGCAATTGAATGCCGACTATCCACTCGTCGATCTGGCAAGTGGCCCATACGACCGAGGCAGTTCACAACCGGCCCCGCATGCCGGCAAGGTGCACGATCTGGCGCTGACACACCGGCGCGTCTGGGTGGTGCTCAATCACGTGCGCGCGCGCGGTGGCGGCATCTCACCCAATCTCGCTACG
>CAZAHQ010000674.1:0-2377 GCA_964484415.1 uncultured Acidobacteriota bacterium
GGTGACATCGGCCAAGCGGTTGGTGGTCACGATGGAGCACATCACCAAGAAGGGCGAGAAGAAAATCCTCCGGCAGTGCGATCGTCCGCTCACCGGAGCCGCATGCGTGCATCGAATCATCACCGACTACGCGGTCATCGACGTCACCTCGGACGGCCTGGCGCTGATCGAGCGGGCCCCTGGCGTTTCTGTCGAAGAGATCCAATCGATCACCGAACCGACGTTGATCACACGCGGCCAGATCCCAGAGATGAAGCTCTGATCCCCGTTTGCCGGTCCGCGGTCCCGCCGTGAATTCGGGGACGTCTAACCTATTTCGCCAATATCTGCGCGAGAGAAGACAGCCCTCTTTCGGTGAAATAGGTCTGACGTCCCCGCATTGCGGGTGGGTGCGGTCGATGCGGATCCGGTGGCTGATCGCTGCGGTGGTGCTGCTCGTGGCACCGAGGGTGCTCGCGACCGATCGACTGATGCGACGGTTCGATGCGACGAACGGCTTCGAGCTGACCTCCGCCTATTCGCTCGCGCAAGACCGCGAGGGTTTCATTTGGATCGGCTCGACCACCGGTTGTTATCGTTTCGACGGCTTCGAAACGCGGCGCGTTACGATGCAGGGCTGTGCCGTCCTCCAAGGAACCGCGCAACACGGTGAGTTGTTGATGCGGTTCGACAGCGGGATTGCAGAGATTCATGGTTTGAGTGCCGACCCTATTCTTGGCAGAGACGGGCAACCACTGCGGGGAGTCGTCGACGCCGCGCGTGACGTAGCTGGTGGGATTTGGTTCGTCAAGTCAGACGCCTTGCTCTATCGCGATACTGCAGGGGCCTGGCACGACTTCACATTCCCAATCCAAAGCGACGATCAGCGACGGGGCGCCATCACCGATCCGCGCGGCGGTGTGGTGGTCAGGGCCCGGTTCGGCATCCACCATGTCGACACCGCCGGTCGGCATCGCCTCGTCTCGCCAGCGCGTTACACGGCCGATCTCAGGGTTCGGCCCGATGGGTCCCTGGTCGCGATCTCGAACTGGCCACAGCGCCGCGCCTTCGAAGTTCGCGATGGTGTCGAGCGCACCCTGTTCGTGCCCCCGCCAATGCGCGCCATCAGCATCTCGCTCGACGGGCCACGCGTGTGGTTCGGCTTCGATGACGGTGTTGCTCTTGTCCAACCCGACGGCAGCAGCGAAGTGATCGAGACCAATCGCAGCCTAACCAGCGGCGGTCCACTGTTGGTCGATCGCGAAGGCTCGTTGTGGATCGGGACGTTCAATGGGCTGGTCCAAATTCCACAACCGAACACCGTGACGTGGTCACCTCCAAGCAGCGTCGTGCGTCGCCTAGCGCGTCGCAGCGATCGGCTTTTCCTGTGGGATTGGAACGCGCTCTATGCGCTGTCGCCCGCTGCGCCCAACGGCGTCCTTGCGCGGCTCGACCAATCCAGTGGTGCCGCGTGTACCAACGATGACGACACAACGCTCGTCTTCGGCGCGATCGAGACCAGCGTCAGCGGCACACGCACGGTAGAGCGCCGCCCCGCACGGCCGGTGGGCGATGTGTATCGCTGCACCGCCGCCGGTACCGGGGGGCGCTGGATTCCGGCGGGAGCGCAGTTGCTGCGCTGGCGCACGGGGGAAACGTGGCCAACGGAAATCACAGGGTTGCCGCGAAACATCGATCCGAACGACTCCGCGGGATCTTATTGGTCGGCCGTTTTCGAGGATCAGCAGGGTGAACTGTGGCTCGGAGGAGCCGATCGGATCTGCCATGCGCGCGCACGCGCGGTCGAACGCGGGGATTCCCCGGCGTGGCAGTGCGACGAGCTTGCCGATCTCGGGCTGACACAAGACTTCGCTCCCCTGCCCGACGGTTCGCTCCTCGCTACAGCCACCCAGGCCGGGTCACTGCGCCACGACGGGAACGGGTGGGTTCGATCGCCACTGAGTTCTTTGATTCCCGGCGGATGGTGGGGATCGATGCTGCTCTCGCCGCGCGGCGGACTGTGGCTGACCGGAACCTCGGCAATCGTCCGCGTGGATGCGCATGCCGCTGCGCAGGGTCGCGTCGAAATTCTTGAATCGGTCGGTACGTGGGATGGTCTGACGACGTTGAACGCGATGGACCTGCTGGAAGACCCCGACGGAACACTTTGGGTCGGCACCGACACCGGCCTGGCAATGGTGCCGGCGTCGGTGCGCGATGCACCGCGCGCGGTCCCCGATGTTGTCCTCACCGACGTGCTGGTCGATGGACAGCGCTTGCCCGCTGAGCGCCGATTCGAACTGCCGTTTCGCCGCAATCGGCTGGAGCTGCGCTACGTTGGGCTCTCGTTCAAAGATCCATCGCTGGTGCGCTATCGCGTGCGGATCGGGCCCAATGA
>CAZAHQ010000675.1:0-2368 GCA_964484415.1 uncultured Acidobacteriota bacterium
AGCAGGGTGCGATGCGACTCGGGAGACAGAAGCGTATGCGGCTCGTTCTGTCCGTGCATCTCGAGCAACCCGGCAGTCAATTCCTTCAGCATTGCGATCGTGATCGACTGCCCGTTGACCAGTACCTTCGACCGGCCGTCCGCAGCGAGTTCGCGGCGAATCAGCAACTCGCCACCGGGCGTCTCGTATCCGGCGCGCGACAAGCGCTGTTGGAGGTCGGGGCGCGACGTGATGTCGAACATCGCCTCGACCAGTGCGCGATCCTCGCCCTGTCGGACGAGTGCGCTCTCGCCGCGCCCGGCCAGCGCCAACCCAATCGCGCCGCTGATCAAAGACTTCCCTGCACCGGTTTCACCGGTGATCAGATTCAGCCCTGGCCCGAACTCCAATTGAACGTCGCGGGCGAGCACCAGGTTTTCTATTCGCAACAGTCGCAGCATGGGCCTGGTTCTTCGGCAAAAAACGAACCGCGCAGTGTGGATCTGGATCGATCTCAACCAATGACGTGTGAGCAGGTTAGCACCCGCGCCGAAAGCCGGTCAACGCGCGCGCGTCAGCCGGCTACCCGCGATCGCAACCAAAAGCCACCCGAGCATGAACGAGACGCCGCCGAACGGGGTGATCGCACCGAACCAACGCGGTGCACCCACCGCCATCGAGTACAGGCTGCCGCTGAACAACAGCGTCCCGAGCGCCATGAACCAACCGGCAGCGCGCGCCATTCGCCCCTGAGCGCCACCCGCCAGCCACGCCACCACCAGCAGTGCGACGGCGTGGACGAGTTGATAGCGCACCCCGGTTTCGAAGGCTGCCAACAGACCGTCGTCGATCCGGCCCTTCAAGCCATGCGCACCGAACGCGCCCAATGCCACGCCGCTGAGGCCGGATACCGAACCGAACCACCAGAGGGTGCGCTGCGGCACGCAGACCGGAGCGATCGGCGAGGGGTGTGTGGTCATCTTGACCGCGATCACGCTTCGTCGCGGATGCGTTGAACCGCCGCTTCTTCCTGCTCGTCCAGGCGCGCGCGTTCGCGACGATCGTCCTCGTCGAGCTTCTGCAGCTTCTCCATGTCGGAGCGCTCGACCGCTTTGTCGACCGCACTCTTGAGCGTCAACTCGTGCTCTGCGCGCCGAGCTTGATACTCCTTGCGAATCTCGGCGATTCGTTGTTTCTGATCGTCCCTCAGCGAACGCTGGCTCGAACCGCCGTCCTTTTCGCGGAGCCGTTCCATCGCCAACTCATAGGCCGATTTGTACTCGTCACTCATCGATTCACCTCAGGCGCGCTCGCGGCGCGCCAATGCTGCAGCACCGGCGATCACCACACTCAACGGTAGCCACTGGACCAGTGTGGCGATGACACGGTTGACCGTCCCAGGAACCACCTGCCGTCGACCGGCATCGTACGCACCGAGCGCGACGCGCACGACGCGCTCGGGTGATGTCTTCCACTTGGCAACACTCCAGCGGGCATCGGCCACCGCGCCAAACTCCGTCGGCACCGGCCCGGGACAGAGAGCCAGCATCCGGATGCCGCGCGCGCGAGCCTCGGCACCAACCCCCAACGACCACGAGCGCAGGAATGCTTTCGTCGCCCCATAGGTTGCAAACCAAGGGATCGGTTGAAACGCCGCGGTGCTCACCACATGGATCACTCCCCGGCCAGGGGCAGCGGCCAGCGTGTTCCACAAGCCGTGCACGAGATGCGTGGGCGTGACCGCGTTGAGCAACATCATCTGCTCTTGCGTACTCCACGGGTCATCGACGAACGCACCGTGTCGCCCAAACCCGGCATTGTTGATCAACAGGTCGACGGCGGGCACACCGGGTGTCGCAAGATCGGCCAACAACTGCCGTGGGCCTTCCAAGCTCGCAAGATCACAGACCAGCACGCGACAACTCACACCATGCTGGCTCGTGAGGTGGGCGCTCAACTGTGCGAGACGTTCGCCGCGCCGCGCTACGAGCGTCAACACGCGAGCGCGTCGCGCCAACTGGGTTGCGAACTCTTCCCCGATCCCGGAGGAGGCGCCGGTAATCACGCAGTGCTCGTAACGGGCTGGTGCGAGTTTCATCTCATGGCTTCCGATTGGCGTCCGCTTGTCGTGCGAGCACCGCGCTGATCTCGTCGACGGACCAAAGCCTGCCCTTCCCGACACCGGGACAGAATGCAGCGACCTCGCGCTGCCAAGCCTTGGCGTGCATCACCTCAGGCCAGAACGGCCAGGTGCGGCATTGGGTCGGTCGAGCGTCGTAGACGGTGCAGCGCTTGCCGCTCAGGAAGCGGCATTCGAGAGCACCGGGAGCATCGCGGATATGCCAATGCCCGTCGGCTAGGCTGAAGGACCAGGTGGTGATCGGGCGAG
>CAZAHQ010000676.1:0-2361 GCA_964484415.1 uncultured Acidobacteriota bacterium
CGTTGCCTCGCGCCGGCAGTTCGGCGAAGCGGGCGAGTTGCTCAGCAGTAGTCGCGTGCCGCTAGGTTTGGACGCGAGCGTGGGTCCGATGCGCGGTGCTTGGGATGGCAACGGTCTGCGCGTGGCGTGGACGTATGCACAGCCGGGCGGCTCGCGCTTTGTAAGAACGGCACGCATCGATTGCCAACAGTCCAGGCCAGCCGTCGTTGTTGGACTGCAACGCGGCGCGACCAAGAATCAATGGACTTGGAGCGGTGTCGAAGGCACCGGCGTCACGTACGACCTGATCAGCGGGAATCTCGCCACGCTATCGAGCACCAACGGGAACTTCGCGGCAGCCGTCGATACCTGTGAGGTCAACGACACCGCTGCGACGCTATTCGACGTGCCGTCGACGCGACCGGCGCCTCGGTTTTTCTTGGTGCGGGCCAGAGCGTTTGCGCAGAACGGAAGTTACGACGGCGAGGCAGGGCAGGTGGGCCCGCGCGATGCGTCGATCGCCGCGAGCGCGGCGGCGTGTCCGTAGAGCTGCTGCAAACGTTCCGCTGTTCCGCTCGATATCTTCAGTGTGAACTGTGGTGAGCGGGAGAATCGTGGGAGTCTGTCGGCAGCTGATCTGGAGATGCAAGTTCTGATTGGGGTTGTCTCGTCCCGGACGCAGCTTCGGTGTCAGCGGAGGCGCGAGTCATGAACGAGATCAGGATTGCTGCGCTAGCGCTGTTTTCGATCGCTTCGGAGATTCTGCACTACTCCGAACCGCTTAGAGACCTTCCACCCACGGCCGAGTACCTGGTTGATGGGGTTGAGAAGCTCTACATCGTCGACGCGAGTCGCTGTAGCAGCGTTGTGGCGCCGTCGGGCGAAACGTATTTGATCGATTCACCGGCAAAGCTAGAACGAGTCCGCGACGGATTGTCGCGAATGGATCCAGCGCATGGCGGCGTCTGTGGCTGCGGTGGTCCGGAGATCTGGCTGTACGGCGTGCACAAGCACGAGGGAGTTCGCTGGTTCGGCCTCGACTGCGAGCACCTTCTAGACCACATCGACATGACGGGCGAGGTGTTGTCGCTGCTGCATCCGAATCGGAAAGGATTCTTGGGGATCAAGGTCGGCTACGCGACCGCGATCAAGGTTCCGGTCGACGTCACGAGAGAGGACCTCCTGGAGCGCGCTCACGCAGCAAACTATCTGGTGTTGACGGAAATCGGCCCACGCGAGCGCGAGCTGGAGCGTCGATTTCGCGAACGTGTCCCAGCGTTGATAACGCTGACGACGGCCACGAGGTGGCCTTTCGAACCCGTCTGGCTTTCTGCCGACACTCGTCTCCTACACGAGCTGGTCTCCGAGGCGCAGCGCGCGGCAATCCGCGAGGCGATCGAACGCTTCGACGCTTGGATCGAAAGGCATCAGTTGCGTGAACACCTGCTCGAGCCGATCACCGTCAAGGGTGGAGCGGCTTACCAAGACGAAGACGTCTACTTCCGCACCTTCGAAGTGACGATCACACTGGATGATCCAGCAGTGTTGAGCAGTGCCATCGAGTCGGAGCCGATCGCCGAAGCACGGACCCTCATGAAGGCGGAGCACGTCGGGATGTTGGCGCAACGATCGATCCGGCTCGGCGCCAAACCAGCTCCGACGCTGGGCTACTCGTATCTAGCTCTGGTAATCACTCCGAAACCGCTTTCGCCCGAGCAGATACCGCCGATGCAGCGAGCGCTCCCGATGGTCGATCCGCCCCACGCTATCTGCACTGTGGGCTACTGGCGCAACTAGTACGTTCGCCGACGCGAGCGGTACCGTGGATCGGCGACTGCCCGTAACGCACTCGCGGCTTGATCCATCACAAGTCCCCCGTGAAGGGGGCCCCGAGTAGACTTACCCCGCTGGTCGCTCGAGTTGCGACCATGGGGGTTGCATGTCGCAAAGCTGGCTTCGATCGTTCGTCGCGCTGAGTCTCACCGCAGCGTCGTTCTTCATTGTTCCATCGTTTGCGCAAGTAACCGATGCGGACGGGGACGGCGTCGAGGACGCTGTCGATAACTGTCCCACCATCGCCAACCCCGATCAGTTCGATGCCGATAGCGATCGAGTGGGTGACGACTGCGACCCGTACCCGAATACGGTGCTTCGCGTGGTTCCTGCGGTTGGTCGCTTTGGGCTGACCGATGCGCCAACGGTCGTTCGTTACGTGCTGCGCGATCAGGACGATCGGCTTCGTGACGATCTGGTTGGCGTGCGAGTCACGCTAACGCTCTCCGGCCAAGCGGCCTTCGGCGGTAGCGCGAGTCACGGGACACTCGTCCTGGGTGGTGGAACATCACGCGCGTTGGTCGAGTTCACAGCGGGTCTGGTTGTCAT
>CAZAHQ010000677.1:0-2360 GCA_964484415.1 uncultured Acidobacteriota bacterium
GTTATTGGCGCGACATCGGGACGATCCGTTCGTTCTACGACGCGCACATGGACTTGGTCAGCACCACGCCACCGTTTGATTTCTACGACCCATCGTGGCCGTTCTACACGCACCCGCGCTATCTACCTGGCGCGCGCGTTCACAACACGACATTCCAACATTCGATCCTGAGTGAGGGGAGCTCGGTCGAAGACTCTCGCGTGCGCGAGTCGATCATCGGCGTGCGAACATCCGCGCGCCATTGCGAGATCGAGCGCAGTTTGATCATGGGTGTCGATCCACACCCGCCCGCCGGCTCGTTGCAGTCACCGCCGCTGGGGATCGGCGAAGGATCGATCGTGCGCAACGCGATCATCGACAAGAACGCTCGAATCGGTCGAAACGTGCGCATCGAGAACTCGCAAGGACTGACGACGGCCGAGGGGCCGGGTTGGGTGATTCGCGAGGGGTTGGTGGTGGTTCCGAAAAACGCTGAAATTCCCGACGGAACGGTGATCTAGCGAGAATTTACGCGGCTGCGTTCGAATCGGTTCGATCGTTACCCCTACCAAGGCCTGCGCTCGGTAGTATGGGCACCGCGTATGAGAGACCTGCGACTCGCCCATCGAATCGCGGCGGCCATAGGCCTAGCCGTTTGCTGTTTCGCGCTCCCTTCGTGCCTTTCGGCGAACTCGACCAAGTCGGCCAGCGTTCAGAGCGACGTCAAGGCCGATGCTTCGCCTCATGAGTCGGTGGTCTCGACCACGCCGCCACCACCAGTCGCGAAGCCTTTGGTGGCGTGGCAAGACGCGGTTTTGTACTTCGCGATCGTCGATCGCTTTGCCGATGGTGACGCTTCCAATAACGCGGATGTAGACAAGACCGCCAAAGGGACTTTCCACGGCGGCGACCTGAAGGGTCTGCGCGCGCAGCTCGACTCGCTTGAGAAGCTCGGCGTCACCGCCCTGTGGATTACGCCGCTCACCAAGAACATCGACGGGTTCGTCACCGGCGCCGGATTCCCCGATTGGGCGTACCACGGCTATTGGCCCGACGACTTCACGCGGTTCGACCCCCGATTTGGGAGCGAGGACGACCTGAAGGCCCTGGTCGAGGACTGCCATCGGCGCGGGATCCGAGTGCTGGTCGATGTCGTCTATAACCACGCTGGCTACGAGTCTCATTACCTGACCGATCCGAAAACCCGGGGCTGGCTTCGGTCCGAGAACAAGGGTGACTGTGGTCAGGACGACATCACCTCCTGCGTCGCCGGGCTCCCCGACTTCAAGACGGAACTCCCCGAGGTTGCTGACTTTCTGCTGAAGTCCCAGCTAGACTGGGCCGGGCGCGTGAGGGTGGACGGGTTTCGCTTGGATACGGTCAAGCACCTCGATCACCCATTCTGGACAGAGCATCGAGCCCGAACGCGCGCCGCGTTCGGCAGCGAGTTTTTTTTGCTCGGTGAGGTTTGGGGGGGTGACGCTCAGGTCCTCGACCCGTGGTTCTCGCGAGATGAGTTGGACGCCGGGTTCGACTTCGGGTTTCAAGGCAGCACACTCGGGTTTGTCCAGGGTCGCGGCAGAGCGGTTGCTTTTGACCGTTATCTTCAATCCCGTCATAAGGTTAGATCCCCCTATCAGCTCGCTCACTTCCTCTCGTCCCATGACGTTCCCGGGGCGCTGTTCCAGCTCAAAGGGGACATGACGCTGTTTCGTTTGGCGGCCTTCCTGCAGATGACCAGCATTGGAATCCCTGTCGTTTATTACGGAGAAGAAGTCGGCCGGGCCGGGGGTGACTGGCCCGACAACCGCAGCGACATGCCTTGGGGTGATCGACGGATCGAGCCGGGTGCCGGCTTGCCGCGCGATGAGATGTTGTTTCGTGACTATCAGCGACTGATCGCGATTCGGAGGCAATTCCCAGCCCTTTCGCGCGGGACCTACGCTTCGGTCCTGGCCGATGCCGACGTACTGGCGTTCGCGCGTGAAGACGCGGCGTCCGGCGAATCCGTCTTGGTAGCGGTCAATCGCGGGGCGACGGCACGTGTGGTTTCGTTGTCGCTGCCTTCGGCCTGGCAAGGTCGACTTCTTCACGATGCATGGGGCGATCGCTCGCTGGGTGCTGCGGCCGCTGCTCTTGAAATCGAATTGCCCGCCAAGGGTGGCGCGATCATCGTCGCGGTCCACTGAGTTGCACGAACGAGGCTGAGCATGTCCAACGTGACGTTCCGCAAAGTCGACAAGAACTACGGGTCGACACAGGTGATCAAGAATCTCAACCTCGAGATTGCCGATCACGAGTTCATGGTGCTGGTCGGCCCCTCGGGCTGCGGAAAGTCGACCGCGCTGCGCATGATCGCTGGGTTGGAAGAGGTCTCCGGC
>CAZAHQ010000678.1:0-2353 GCA_964484415.1 uncultured Acidobacteriota bacterium
CTTGCTCGTTGGAGTTGTTGCATGAAGCGGAGCGTTCATTGCGGGCTGTTCGCATCTTTCAAGATGCGTGGATCGAGCCGATCGAACGTCAAGCCGATCGGGTCACTGTACGGGTGCGCGTTCGTGATGCGTGGTCGACCAAGGTGCGAGCCTCGTTCAGCAGCCAAGGCGGCGCAAATCGCTCCGTCTTCGCTGTCAACGAGAAGAACCTTTTCGGTACCGGCTACTCGCTGTCATGGGAGAAACGCAGCGACCAAGACCGCGACGAGCGCAATCTCGAGTTCTCGATGCCGCAGATGTTCGGCAGCAAATGGCAACTCAATTTGCTCGACGGAAAGAACAGCGATGGCCAGGACCGGATCATCCAAATCCAATATCCGTTCTACAAGCTCGATAGCCGGCATTCGTTCTTTTTTCAGGGTGAGGAACAGTCGCTCGAACAGAAGGTGTACGTTGGCCCCAAGGTCGTCGACACCTGGACCTCGGATCTGCGAACGGCTCAGGCCTCGTTCGGCTGGTCGCCGCGGGGACTCGAGAATGGGAAGGTCAGGCGCTACTACGCGTCGCTGAGCTGGAACAAGACGTCGTGGTCACCGACCGATCTCCCCATCGAGCGCCCCGACCTGGCCCCACGCAATGTCGATCGCACGCAAGCGGGATTCCAGTACGTTTGGACCCGGCCCGACTTCCGGCGCGTCGCCTTCTACGATACAGCGCGACGCATCCAGGACTTCGACATGAGCGATCGCGTCTCGTTCGGTTTCAGCGTGCCGATTCCTGACTTCACCGAGCAGCAAGCGTATGGCGGACAGGTGCTGTGGCAACGTGGCGTCGACCTGGGGAACCGCAACCTCGCCGTGTTCACCAGCCAGTACAACTTCCAGCGACTCGACGGGGACTGGCTCAATCGCGTGTTCGACACGCGTGCGGAAGTTTGGTTCAAACGCACTGATCTTCGGACGCTCTACATGCAGGGTCGCGCTGCCTTCGGGCAGGATCTGGAGGGACAGAACCGCTTCTTGCTCGGCGGCGACACCGGCCTGCGCGGCTACCGATCGCGGGCATTCACCGGGAGTAACCTGTTGCTGCTCGACATCGAGTATCGGTTCTTCGCCCCCTGGGAGATCGCACATCTGTTCAGGGTCGGGCTCGTGGGGTTCGGCGAGGTCGGTGCAATCTGGGAGGATGAACAACCGCTCTCGTGGACTCGAGCCCACCCCGATGTTGGGATCGGGGTTCGCTTCGAACTGCTTCGTTCCTCTCACGGAACGACGGTGCAGGTGAACGTGGCCTACCCGCTCGATCCCAATGGAGACCCGGAGGAAGGCCAGAAGCTCCAGTTCTCGGTGCTCACCACACAGGGTTTCTAGGAGCGCCCCCAATCCCTGCCGCTAGTTGACGCTCCGGCAGTCCCCGCTTACGATCCCGTCGATTTCCCGCAGCAAGCCCCCCGTTGCGCAACCCCGGCATCGCCTTCACCCCGCCGGGCGCGCTCCCAAGAGGACCAATGAACGAAGGCGCGAGTGGCGCACCCACTATGGACGACCGCAACGAGTCGCTTTCGTTGAAAGCACTCGCGCGCCTGAAGGTCGAAGAACTCGGCAAGCTGGGTCGCGAGATGGAGATCGGCCCGCTCGCGGGACTGCGTAAGCAAGAACTGATCTTCACCATCTTGAAGGCTCAAACCGAACGCCGCGGGCTGATCTTTACCGAGGGTGTGCTCGAAGTGCTTCCCGAGGGGTACGGGTTTCTACGGTCGCCCGAGTACAACTACCTTCCGGGACCCGAAGACACGTATATCTCCCCGTCGCAGATCAACCGCTTCGCGCTGCTCTCGGGCGACACGATCTCGGGTCAGGCGCGCCATCCCAAAGACGACGAGAAGTACTTCGCACTCATCAAGGTCGAGGCGATCAACTTCCAAGATCCCGACAAATCGCGCGAACGGATTCTGTTCGAAAACCTCACGCCGCTGTATCCGCTTGAACAACTCCGCTTGGAGACCGCGCAGGACAATCTGACCTGTCGCGTGATGGACCTTTGGACACCGATCGGGAAAGGCCAACGAGGCTTGATCGTTGCAGCACCGCGCACCGGCAAGACGATGATGCTGCAGGCGATCGCCAACTCGATCACCGCCAATCATCCGGAAACCTATCCGATCATTCTCCTGATCGATGAACGTCCCGAAGAAGTCACCGACGTCAAGCGCAGCGTCACCGCCGAGGTCATCTCGTCCACGTTCGACGAACCTGCCATGCGTCACGTTCAGGTCGCCGAAATGGTCATCGAGAAAGCCAAGCGGATGGTGGAGTACGGCAAGGACGTCGTGATCTTGCTCGACTCCATCACG
>CAZAHQ010000679.1:0-2353 GCA_964484415.1 uncultured Acidobacteriota bacterium
GGGAGTTTCCCTGGGTTGATGATGTTTCCCCACCACTGATGCGCCGATTCGTGTGCAGTAACCAGGAAGGCTGCATGCGACTTGGCATCACTTTGCGTTAGAAAACCGATCCCTTCGGAGAAAGAGATGTTGGTCGGAAATCCCTGAGCGTAGGTGGCCAGCGAGGCGAATTCCGAGACCTTGAGCGTCTCCCACGGATACGGAAAGAACCACTCGCTGTAGTAGCGGCGTGCTGCATCGAGCGCCAGGCCCATCTCATCCACGTTGTACGGATGGCGCTGGTCGTAGAACAACTTCGTTCCCTGCCCTGTCCATTCCTTCCAACGACCTCCAACGATGTTGAAGAACGTCACCGGATAGTCGGTCGTCCAAATCACAGTGCGCTTGCCACCTTCGGTTTTCTCGCTGGCGATTCGACCGACCGAGTTGAACCGGAACTCTTCGGGACCGGTGATCGAGATCCGAACCGGGAAAGGCTCATCGGCACCGAAGGCCGACGGGGTCGGGCCGAGGTAGGCATCATCCGGGTAGTCGCGTGGCTCCAGTCTCGTGTCTTCGTCGGAGCCCACGTCCTCCATGAAACCGATCGTCGGCACGAAAGTGGGGCCGAAGCTGGTCAGCACGACGCTCGAAGGCATCACGAACTCGGCGGCGCCGCCGCCGTTGCGCGAGATGCTGTTGGGAAGTTGCCCATCAAACTGAAAACCGAGTCGCACCGTATCTCCAGGCTTCATTGCAGATGCCGGTGTAAAGACCAGCAGTTTGGCGCGGTCCTCGGGCGTGGCGTCCTTGCCGTCGAGCGTCCAATGCACGTTGCTCCAGTGCGCGCCGGCCGTTACCGGAAACTTGGGCAGCGTGACTTGCTGATGATTGAGCAGGTCGTAGTAACCCTTCACCGAGAATCGGTGCGCCACAGGGTCGATCGTCACATCGAGGTCGGCGTTGGCGATGCGCGGCGTCTTGGCCTCGAACCACGTGATGAAGTTCTTCTGGCGATACTCTTTCATCTTGTTGAGCATGCCTTTGCCCTGCATGCCGTTGTACGCCTGCACCGCCAAGACGATCACCAACAGCAGTGGTACGGCTCCGATTGCCAGCGCCTTGAGCAGCGAGATGAACAACGGACGAGGCGCCAGTCGATGCATGATCCGCTGCGGATCGGATTCTATGCGCGGATAGAAGCGCACGGCCAGGACCAAGAACACGATCGTCCCGGTGAGCGCGGCCAGGCGATTCATCACCAGGGCGCTACGGTCGATCTCGAAGACGCTGATGTCGCTCCACTGCAACGCCCCCCACAAAGACCAGTTCAACGCCCACGTGAGCTTGCCGAACCCGACCCCCATGCCGGTCAACACCACCACACCGAGACCGATCGCGTAGCTTGCGTAGCGATTGGCGGTGAGCGAGTAGACAAAGCTGATGAACGATGTCCACAACAGGAATGTCGGTACCAAGATCAAACCCCAAACTACGAGAAACGGCGTGAACTCGAGCGGTGTCTTGTGCTGGTACAACAGCGCGATGGCGCCCCCCAAGAACGTCGCCGCCAAGACCACCACCGCCACCAAACTGTTGGCCAGCGACTTCCCGGCGAGGACCGCGAATGTCTTGACAGGAGATGCGTAGTAGACAGGGGCCAGTCCGGCGCTGCGCTCACGTTGCAATGACTCGACGGTGTAGAACATCAAGAGCAGAACCAACCAGAAACTGACCTGCCCGAATGTCGAAACCGCGAATTGACCGGACGTGATCAATGCCTGCGACTCGAGCCAGCCGCGCTGATAGAGCGAACTCACCACAACATTCACCAGGATCAATGGCGCGAACAGATAAAGCCCCGGCTGAAACAACAGGTTGCGCGCTTCGGCCCCTGCAATCTCGAGTGTTTGACGCCACAGGGTCGGAACACGCCAAGACATCTGCAGCGTACCCATCCGAAGCGCGCCCAGCGGCGGGGCAGCGGAGGGTGCGTTCGCGATCGCCGTTCCGATCGGAAGTCCGTCAGGACGGAGTTGTACCGGTGCGCCTCGCAATCGTCGGCCGATGGTCCACTGCGCGAGCAGCACGCCGACGATCCCGATCGCGGTGTAGAGCAATCGCGTGACGACGAACAGCGAGTCGGTCGTGATCGGCTGCAGGTTGTAGAACGCCACCCCTCGATCGACTTTCAGCCAAACCTGGTTGAGCCAGCGAAACCCCGAAGGATCGAGCGCTTGGATCGTGCGATCGACGGCCGGGCTGAGATCTTCCGGCAACCACGGGCCGAAAATGAAGAACACGATGTAGCCCCAGACGATCACCGGGACCCAGAACACCAGAATCGGTTTGCGCCACCTGGCGCCAAGGAAGA
>CAZAHQ010000680.1:0-2348 GCA_964484415.1 uncultured Acidobacteriota bacterium
CGCACTGCCCTGGCCGCCTTGGAGCGCTATCTCGATGAAGCACGGCCCAAGTTGGCTGCAAAGACCGATGCGCTGTTCCCCGGCCGCTCCGGTAAGCCGCTCTCTCGCCAGATGTTCTGGATGCTGCTGCGACGCCGCGCAGTGCAAGCGGGAATCTCGGTCGACCGCTTGTCGCCGCACGTACTGCGGCACTCGTTCGCCACCCACTTGGTCGAACATGGCGCAGATCTGCGCACGGTGCAGGTGTTGCTAGGTCATCGCGACATCTCGACAACGGAGATCTATACGCACGTGGCACGCGAACGGCTGCGGCAACTGTACGACCATCACCATCCCCGGGCGTGAGCAGGCCCCAAGCAAGGAAAGTGGGTTACTCTCACGGCTGGCCAATCGAATCGGGCGCAGAGGTACTCTGGTGAGCGACGAACAATTCGAGAAACCGATCCTCGAACTGGAACAGAAGATCGAAGAGCTGGCGGGCTTGGGCGATGAATCGTTAGCGCCCGAGATCGAGGCGCTTCGCGAACGTCTCAACGCGGTGCGCCGTCAGGTGTTCAGCAAGCTGACGCCCTGGCAGAAGGCGCTGGTGGCGCGACATCCTCGGCGCCCCTACACACTCGACTACGCCGCCGGACTGACCGACGACTTTACCGAGCTTCATGGCGATCGACGCTACGCCGACGATCCTGCGATCGTCGCGGGCTTCGGGTTTTTTCGTGGTCGGGCGGTCGCGTTGATCGGGCATCAAAAAGGGCGCCACACCAAAGAAAAGCTGCACCGGAATTTTGGAATGCCCAAGCCGGAAGGATATCGAAAGGCACTGCGCGTCATGCAGATGGCGGAGAAGTTCGGCCGGCCCGTGCTGACCTTCATCGACACGCCCGGTGCGTACCCTGGAATCGACGCCGAGGAGCGCGGACAAGCCGAGGCGATCGCCTTCAATCTGCGCGAGATGGCACGTCTGCGAGTCCCGGTCGTGGTGACGGTGACTGGGGAGGGGGGATCGGGCGGCGCACTGGCGATCGGTGTCGGCAATCGAATCAACATGCTGGAGTTTTCTGTCTACTCGGTGATCAGTCCCGAAGGGTGCGCTTCGATACTTTGGCGCGATGCGGCGAAGGCTCCCGAGATGGCAACGGCACTGCGCATGACGGCGCCCGACCTGAAAGATCTCGACGTGATCGACGAGATGATTCCCGAACCGCCCGGCGGCGCGCATTCGAATCCGCAACAAACGATCGCGGCCGTGGGCGACGTGTTGCAGCGGCAATTGCTCGAACTCGAGCAGCTCGGCCCAGAAGAACTGGCCGAGGATCGCTATCGACGGTTTCGCCGCATGGGTCGATTCACCGAGGTTCGTACCGCGTGACGCCGCGGGCGCTGTCGACGCTCCCGCCGCGCCTTGGTGCAATGATGTCGACGCAGCGGCGATCTCTCGCGCTCAGCGCAGCGTACGCCAAAGGCGATCGAGTTCGTCTGCCGAGACCGACTCCATCGCGTGTCCATCGCGTGACAACTGTTGTTCGATCCGTTGAAACCGATCGGTGAACTTGCGGTTGGCGCGCGCCAAACAGCCTTCGGGATCGAGCTCGAGTTTGCGCGCCAGGCTCGCCACGGCAAAAAGTAGGTCGCCGATTTCCTCCGCCATAGCGTCGCGCGACTGGCTGGCGATCGCAGCGCGAATCTCCAGCGTCTCTTCTTCGAGCTTGTCGCAGACGGCGAGCGGCTCGGGCCAATCGAATCCGGCGCGCGCCGCCTTGCCGGCCAGCGCGTGCGCGCGCGCCAGCGCAGGCATTGCCACCGGCACCCCATCCAGACGTGAGGTGGGTGCGACGTGTCCGCGCTGGGCCTTCTCGTCGGCTTTGATCGCATCCCATCGGCGCCATGCTTCATCGACCGATCCAGCCGGCGTATCACCGAAGACGTGAGGGTGTCGGCGCACCAGCTTGGCTGAGATCGTGGCGGCGACTGCTTCGAAATCGAACCACCCGAGTTCGGCCGCCAGTTGTGCGTGAAACACCACTTGCAGCAACAGATCACCGAGTTCCTCGCGCAACGACTCGGGATCACCTTCATCGAGCGCCTGCGCCACCTCGTACGCCTCCTCCAGCAGATAGGGGCGCAGCGATTGGAACGTCTGTTCGCGATCCCACGGACAACCGCCGGGAGCCCTGAGTCTGGCCATCACGTCGAGTAGCGAGTCGATCGGTCGCATCGGTGAACCCTTTCGGAAGTCGTCGTCTGCGGGCCGCAGCCGTTCGTGACGGTGCGGGAGTGTCTGGTTCGTTCGGAGCGGTGGATGGTATTCTCCCACGCGACCTAGATTCACCACGCGCCACGAGCGGTAG
>CAZAHQ010000681.1:0-2317 GCA_964484415.1 uncultured Acidobacteriota bacterium
CCAATGGCACTACAACTCGAGTCGGGAAAGATCGAGCTCACGCACCGGGAATGCGTCCTGCTCGCGCGAGGGATCGCCGAGTTCGAGGCGCGTGGCTACGGCTGCATCGAGCCCGGCCGACCAATCACCATGACCGACCTGGTGTTCGTCCAGATGTACCAGGCGATCGTCGATGAGGACGTGGACTACCTGCGGACGTTCGTGGACGTCATCGACGAGGAGCTCGCGAGCCGGCGCTGAGCCGACCTGGCTCGCTGCGATCTCCGCATCGAAGTAGACTCTGACCGCCCGTCTATCTCGGCGATCACCCATGCGCGTCTATGAGTTCGCAGCGATGCCGCTCGACGTCCGTGAAGCGATCGGACGCTACTCACGAGGCGTGCCTGCCGAGCCCGTGCAGGTATTCCCGCTTCAGAGGACAAAGCTCCAGGCAGCCGTAGTGCTGGCAGCCGTGTTGCTTGTTGGTTCCGAGATCCCGACGGTGGTCCAGACCGCCGCCAGCGTCCGCGTGAGCGTTGAATCGGATGCGATCACGATGATCGGCGTCATGTGCGCTGTCGCGATCGCCATCGGAGCGTTTCTCGGTTACTACTTAGGCGAACTCGTCGGAAGGGCCATTCATCCCTGGCGCGAATCGCTGGTGGTGATCTCGCCATTGGTCTTGCACGTCCGTCCCACGCAGGTACGAGTGCTGCAGGCATCTGCAGTAGCTCGCGTAGAAGCGATCACCATGCGCGGAATGTCCATGCGGTTTGCAACGGATGCAACGGTCGGCGTGGCCAACGAGCCCGCAATGCGTGTTGAATTCGCTTCAGAAAGAGACGTCGAACGCTTCGGCAATGCAGTTCAAGAGGCGGGTCAAGGGATGTCGGTCCTCGGCAGCGCGCTCTCCGGCAAGCTGGCAGACGCGACTGCCACCAAGGAGTTGAGGCACGCGCCCCCCCCGGCGCAACGATTGGCTCGGCGATTGGAGGGTCTCTCGGGCTGTTGCTGATACTTGGTTCGCTGCGATGGCTGTAGCGCCGAAATGCTCGCTGGGCCCGCTGTGGCGATCGACGCGCTCATGACGCCGAATGTGAGCACGGAACCCCGCAACGCCGACCCCGCAAGACTTGCCGTCAGCTCGCCTCTGGTTGCACGAGAACCAACTCGTCGGGATCGACATCGTCGGCAACGCAAAGCTCCGGAGTGTCGTGCTCCGCGATACCTTCCAGCATGAGCGCAGCGCGCGCCTGCTTGAACGCGGCCGCGACCGAGCGACCGAACCCGATGGCCGAGTAGAACTGAGCTGCGAAAACCCGCGCTGCTTCGTCGCCGATTGCCGTGCTCATGCCGATCGCGGCGGCGACATGCTTCACGATGTCCCGGGCCTGCAGTCGCGAATGGCAAGCGTTGAGAAACACCAACCTTATGCCGGCCCCGGCGGCCATCGTCTCGACCAGCGCGGCGCGCGATGCCACTCGTGTCGAACCGACGGGGTCCTGAAGCAGCAGATCGCCGTCCGGTGTGCCGTGACCGCTGAAATGCACTACCGTGGGATTGCAGTCATTGATCGCCTGCAGGATGTCCAGCGGCCGAGCGGCCCAGCGAGATTCGAATTTCACGACATCGCGGTGGGCAGAAAGCCGAATCCTCTCGTGGATAGCGCGTGCCTCTTCGTCCAACCGCAGCGGTGCCTGGTCCACGGGTCCCGAAGCGATGAACAGGACCGTGATGGCTTCGGGCAGTCGTTGCAGCTTCGCAATCTCGAACAAGGTGGCGTCATGCAAGTGCCCGTGATGCGCGAGCTGCTGGTGAAAACCGGTCATCTCGTCGCGCCGGCGTTGCTCTTCACGGCGGGCCGCCTGCTCGTTTGCGCGCTGCACTCGCGGTTCAGCCTGAGTGCGGGTGCGGCGTTCTTGATCCTCGGCGCGCTCGAGATTGCGCAGCGCGCCGTTTAGCTGATCCTGCTTTCGCGCAAGCTGCCGCTCCAGCTCAGCGAGCTTCTGCTGTGCCGAGGCCGCGGCCTCGGAATGCCGCTGCGCTGAGCGCAGGTACGATTGAACGGTTGAAGCGCTGCTGCTTCGGCGGGCTGAAGACTGCGCGTCGTTGGCGCGCCTAGTTTCGTCGGAAACCTTCTTCGACTCGTTCGCCTTCTGTCCCTGAAGACGAGCGATCTCCTGTTGATGGCGCTGGACTTCGCGGCGATAGCTGTCGACGCTCATGCTCGCTGTCTCCGCAGGCGCGAAAGCAAGCGGTACGCTTCAACTTGTGAAGAAGAGATGGTGGCCAGGGACGGGATCGAACCGCCGACACGGGGATTTTCAGTCCCCTGCTC
>CAZAHQ010000682.1:0-2307 GCA_964484415.1 uncultured Acidobacteriota bacterium
ACAAAACAATGATATTATTTAGCAACGTGCAGCCAGGCAAAAAAAAGCTGAGGCTCTCGACGTCCAGTTTGACCAAGACGTGCCAGTGCACCGGTAACGGACAGAACAATAACCCTTGCGAGGTAGTGTTCCAGTGATCTGAAGGTCTGTCGAATCGCCAAAAGATCACCAAGTCGCAGTCCTCCCCGGCCGTGCTGCTTCTGGAGAAACTCATGTTGAATCGCATCGTCTCGGGCGTGCTCGTGGCTGCCGTAGTGCTGGGTTTTACGAACTGCAAGTCGTTCGCGGGTGAACCACAGAGTCAGGCCTCGGCTGCCAAGTCCGGCGACAACGAGAATCCCGCCGAGGTGTCGACGCCATCCGACCCTGCCCCGTGCACCTTGTATGGCTATCTCAAGGTGAACGGGCAGCCTCCAGCCTATACGACCCAAGTGAAGTGTAACCCGCCCAATAGCTGGTTCAGCATCAACGACACAACTGGTTTCTACTCCTGCACCATTTCGAACCAAACATCGACCGTGGCTCTCACGCTTTCAGCTCAAAACCAGAACACGTGGTCCGGCTGTCTATGTAACGCCTCATCGAGACAGTGCGACCATAACTGGCAATGAGGAGCGCGCCGGCTCGGCTCTCGTGCATCACTGTCGATCTGGGACTGAGGGGATTCGCGCTAGCCAGTGTCCTGTTGGCCGGTTGTGCGGCCCTCACCGCGATCGACCAGCCTGGTTCGACGGGCGGTGCACCTCCGGCGGTGAGCGCAGGCCCGAACGCCGAGTCGCCTGCCGTAGTCGTGCTTCGCCAGCGAGGGACGAGCAGCGCTGGCGTGGCGGGTTTGGAGATGTCGGCGCTCGGCAGTCTGCTGAAATCCGCCAACGTCTCGGCAGAGCCGCTGCTCGACCCGCGGCTCCACCGGCGCGTGCTCGAGCTCGAGCGAGCAGCGCGCGCTACAAGCTTTCCGCCTCTTCACAGCCTGACCGAGTATCTGAAGCTGGATCTATCCGCCGCCCGTGTGTCGATTCCGGAGTTGTTTCATGGGCTGGCGGGGCTACCAGGTGTCGACTGGTACGTCCCGTCCTCGCCGAGTGATCCCACGGTCGAGCCGCAGGGGAACCCCTGTTTCCAGTACCAGGTCTACTTGACGAAGGCTCCGGTCGGGCTCGGCGTGACTCAGGTGTGGGAGCGCCAAGGCCTGGTTGTCGACGGTGCCGGTGTCAACTTCGTCGACTTCGAGCACGGTTGGCCCTGCAAGCACGAAGACCTTCCGAAGATCTCGATCATCCACGGAGCCAACGATCCGGATGGAGTGGAGCACGGGTCTGCAACGATCGGGGTTGTGGCGGCCATCAACAATGGCAGGGGGATCGTGGGTGTCGCGCCAGGTTTGAAAGAGGTTCGCGCGACGTCGCGTTGGAAAAAGGGCCTCACGAAAAGGGACCAAGCCGGATTCATGATCGATGCATTGGTGACGGCGCTGACGGCGGTGCCGCCGCCGGAGATCCTATTGGTGGAGGTGGGACTTCAAGTATCGATAGATGGTGGCGAAAGGCAGCTGCCCTTCGAGTATGAGCCTGCGAATCTCGACGTTCTTCGTCTCCTTTCGGCCTCTGGAGTGACCGTGGTCGAGGCCGCGGGAAACTCTGGCTGGCCGCTCGACGGGTCCCCGGCGTTGAATCGTGAAGCGTGCGGATTCATCGACTCGGGCGCGATCGTCGTCGGTGCAGGCGATTCGGAGGTCGCAGGCCAGGGCCACAATCGATGGGACACGCGTGACGTAGGTTCCAACTTCGGCTCTCGGATCGATGCGTACGCTTGGGGGCACAATGTCGAGACAACCGGATTGACGGACACGTGCCACGGAGAACCCGGTTATTGGGGGAACTACTCCGGCACCAGCGCCGCGGCCGCGCAGATCGCAGGGGTGGCCGTGCTCCTTCAGGGCGCCTTCCTCGGGACTCAGAAAGCATTCCTGTCGCCGCAACAGTTGCGAGCTCTCGTCGCCGATAGGGATGAAGGCGTGAACACCCGTCAGAATGACCCGCAGAACGGTTGGATCGGTGTGATGCCGAATGTCGATGCGATCGTCGAGAAGACGCTGTTCACGTTGCCGGACGTCTACATCCGAGACTCGGCGAGCGACGACGGTTCGAGCCCGAGCCCAGACGAGAATGTCGAGAGTCCCGACATAATCGTTTCGGGGACGAGGAGCGCCGATCCGCAGAAGGACTGGGGGCCGGGAAGTGGCACTGAGGGCGCTGCTGGCCTAGGGGCGAAAGTTGCCCGAGGACAGGACAACTTCTTGTACGTTCG
>CAZAHQ010000683.1:0-2302 GCA_964484415.1 uncultured Acidobacteriota bacterium
CCTGAAATTTATTGAGGCCTGGAGGCGCTAGCGGCGTCCGAGGTCTCCTACCAATTCCGGACGATGAACCCGCAACCACTCTGTGACCCGGAATCGGGCGTCACTCGCAAGGCGCCGGACCGTCACCTCGGTAATCCCCATCGCCTCGGCAACCCACGCCGTTTCGAGCCCATTGACCTCGCGCAGCAGAAAGACCTCTCGGGCGCGCTGCGGGAGGCCGGCCATCGCCTCGAGCAGCGCTGCACGCAACTCTCGTTGGCGCAGTGCGGCCGATGGGTCGCTCTGGCGATCGGCAGGCCAAACCGCTTCCGCACCCAACTCGTCCTCGCGCCGCTCGGGACGGCGCGCGACACGGTTGCGGGCCGCGTTCAGGGTCAGCTTGACCAGCCAAGGCTCGAGTGGTCGGTCGGGGTCGCATCGGTCGAGGGTCCGAAACAGTTTCAGAAACGCCTCTTGCGCGACGTCCTCCGCATCCTGCCTATGGCGTGTGATGCTGCGGGCTACGACCAGCACGAGCGAGCCAAAGCGCGCCACGATCTCGTCGAAGGCGCGCTCATCCCCGGTCTGAGCGCGGCGCACGAGTTCGCTGTCCAGAAGGGGTTCCTTTCGTGGCCCGGGGATGGGGCGATGTGGGCTGGTCAGTATACTGACCGCTGCCTTGGACCAATCTTGTCCGAGCACGGAGCCGCACTTGCTTGGCCGTCACTCCATTGCGCCCGTCGCCGTGCTCGCGGCCGCCACGCTCATCACAGCTTCGAGTTGCAGTTGGCCCTCAGTGCGCCGGTCGCCGCACATCATTTTGATCACTGTCGATACGTTGAGGGTCGACCATGTAGGGGCCTACGGCGCCACGCCGCTTCCCACACCGGCTTTCGATTCTCTCGGATCGGCTGGTGCGATCGTCGCGAATGCGTACGCGCCGTTCGGACGCACGACGCAATCCCTCGGCTCGATCCTTACCGGCCTGCATCCGCTTCATCACGGCGCCGACGGTCTCGGGATGACGCTCAGCGATGAGAATCGCACGCTCAGCGAGATTCTCGGCGAGCACGGTTATCGGCGCGGTGCTTTCGTCTCCAATCTGTGGATCCAGAAGGGGCATGGATTCGAACAGGGTTTCGAGGTCTTTACCAATCCTCCCGAACGATGGGAAAAAGACTCGGCGCCACAGATCACGGGCGAAGCGCTGGCGTGGACCAAAGAGGCACTGCAGCGCGACGTGCCGCTGTTCTTGTGGGCCCACTACCTCGATCCGCATTGGCCCTACGAACCGCCGCAACGCTTCGCGCAACTCGCCGATCCGACCTGGAACGGACCCTTCGATCTGTTCGCGAAGGTGAGCGACGCGCGGGGCGACGAGGCAGTCCCCGATGGTTTCACCAAGGGACGGGTCATCTTCGACGCCGACAAAGTACTTTCGGCTCGCGAACTCGAACATGTGCGAAGACTCTACGCTGCCGAGGTGGCGGCCACAGACGCGGCGGTGGGCGATCTGTTGGCGGGGTTGAAACAACTCGGCGTACTCGACAACGCGATCGTGATTCTGACCGCCGATCATGGCGAGTCACTCGGTGAACATCGCTACTGGTTTGCACATGGTGAGTATCTCTATGACGAGACCCTGCACGTTCCGATGCTGATTCGAGCGCCCGGCATCCCGGCTGGTACGCGCATCGAAGGAAACGTTCTGCTGATGGATCTGCTACCCACAGTGCTGACGCTCGCCGGCTTCGATCCACCGCCGTCTGTCGACGGCGTTAGCCTGACCGAGCAACTTCGTCGCGGCGGCACCTCGACCGTCGCACCACGGCTCTCGATTCACCTAGCCGATCATGTCTTGGTCAGAGCCGAGAATCCGCGCCGCGAGGTGCCTGGCCGCGCTGGCCGATGGTGCGCGGCGCGCGAGAGCTTCGACAAGTTGATCACGATCCCGACGCGCAGCGGTTCGCCGACGCTCGAGTTCTATGACCTCGGCGCCGACCCCCTCGAGTTGCACAATCGCGCCGCGATGCGTCACGACCTGACGCGATTCGTCGACGCCTGTGCCGCGGTGCCGACCACCGGCCCTGAACCGGTGATCGACCCTGAGAAACGTGAACGCGCCGGGAGTCTCGGCTATGTCGGAGATCCGCCACCCACCCAGACCACGACGCCGCAACGGTGATCGGATGACGACGTACTGGAAGAAACTCGGTGCATGGGTCGACGCGTGCGAACAGTGGCCGTGGGGCCCCACCACCGTCGCGATGACGCTGGCCGCGGTGATTGCATTGCGCAACGTGCTCGAGATCATGCTCGCGCG
>CAZAHQ010000684.1:0-2292 GCA_964484415.1 uncultured Acidobacteriota bacterium
GCGCTCGCGTAAGCACAAACCCGCCGCCAAAGAACAGCAACAGGCTCCAATCGACCCGGGGCCACACCTCGCGCGGGCGCCGAGCGCCACAAAGGATCACAGCGGCCGCCGCAGTCATGGCCGCCGCGGCGGGCCTTGCACCGCATGCGAGCGCGATCAACATGCCGAGAACACTCAACAGGCTCGTCACCTGGATCCAAGGTTGTCGCGCTGTGGTTTCCGGCCAGACTCGGTTGGCGATTGGCCGTCGCGTGAACGCACCTCGGTAGCGCCACGAAAGCAACCCGCCGAGTCCAACGAGCCCGACGATCGATACGGGGGCCAACGCGGTCACGAACGGCAGCAGCGGGATGTGCGCCGCAGTGGCAATCATGGCGTTTTGTGGGTTGCCCAAGAGCGTGCACAGGCTCCCGATATTGGCTGCCGCAGCGAGCGCAATCAGCAGCGGCACCGGCGGAAGATCCAGCCGACGGGCGACCCGGATCAGCGTCGGCGTGAACATCAGACAGATCGTGTCGTTCATGAAGATCGCTGACAGTGCGCCCGCCGATATGACCGTCCACCACAGCAATCCGCGAGCCGTCGTCGCACGCCTCAAGATTGCGTGCTCGGTCGCCTCGAAGAATCCCGATGATTCGAGGTAGGCCAGAACGATCATCATTCCCAACAAAAACAGGATCGTGTCGAGATCGATGGCTGCCAGGGCCGCGTCGAAGTCAAGCACACCGAACGCGACCATCGCGACAGCGCCGAGTAACGCACCGGCCGGTCGACCCAGATGGAGGACCGGCAGCCGCTGAAACGCGATCACCAGATAGGAAACCACGAAGACCGTCAGGGCGATCGTCACGGTCGCGAAGTCTAGCGCGAGGTCCTTGTTTTGAGGCTCGCTGTGGTAGCGTTGGCACACACCCCGTACGGGTGATCGAGAGGACGGCAATGAGCGAGGAACGAAGGGGTAGGTCGCCGTGGTTTTATCTCGGAATCGGCTGCGTCGTGTTCCTGATCATTGGCGTGATCGGCATGGGAACGTGCGGTTATGGGATCTGGCGCTACTCGGAGAAGGTGAAGAAAGAGCTCACCGACCCAGCGGCTCGCGAGCGGAAGGTCTTGGAAGTTCTCGGCACGACATCGATTCCGGAGGGTTATTTTGCAGGCGTCGGCCTCGATGTCCCGATGGCGATGCAGGTCGCGATTTTGACCGATCAACCGGTAAACGTCACCGACAAGAACGTCGATCCTCGCTTCAAGGAGCGCGGCTTTCTCTACACCCATATCCCGCTGAAGAAGGCTGATGATCCCAAACTGCTGGACTTCTTCGAGGCTCGCACCGACGATCCGCAGGTCCTTAGCGACGCGGGTGTCAACATGGACTTCGGACGCGGGAAGATCCTCGCCCGCGGTGTAATCGAGGGTCCGCCCCGATTGCTTTACGCCGTGCAACGAGGTCGCGCCCCGATGGCACTTACCAGTGACCAGCTGCTTTCGACGCTGATTCTGATTCAGTGTCAGCAGGACTCCTCGTTGCGTGTCGCCATTTGGACCGGGCCCGATCCATCGGCGGGTGGAGAGTTGGACGCCACGGTCGCCGCCGGTTCCGTTGCCGATCCGGCAGCGATCGGGACGTTTCTCGGTCAGTTCGACCTGTGCCGCTGAGCCAGAATCGAGCGCAGTCTCAGCGCAAGGAAAACGCCACGCGCACCGTCATGAACACGCGGATCGGTTGACCGCCGCGCGACGCGGGCCTGTATCGCCAACGCAGAACCGCTGTGCGTGCTGCCTCCGCCAGCACCGGGTTGCCGTCCTTGACCGTGACCGACTCAACCTGACCGTCCACGCCGATGACGGCCTCGAGGCGCACCACGCCTTCGATTCGCGATAGCTGTGCGAGGCGCGGGTAAATGGGATCGGCCTTCTCGATCGCCTCGGGCTTGGTAACGCTCGAATCCCGTTCCGCGTCGATCGGCGCATCGGTGTCACCACGACTTCCGGGAAATGCTCCGTCGTTTCCTTCCGATCTGCCCGACCCTCCCGTGCCGTTACCAGGCCCGACTCCGTTCGGATCTTCACCGCTCTGTTCATCTCCGTCGGACTCTCCCGTCGAGATCTCGGCCGGATGGTCCGGCTCAGGTGTTTTCGCATCGGACTCAACAGGCTCCGGCACGTATTTGGGCTGCACGAGCGCGTCCTGTTTTGTCCTTGGCGGTTTCACCTCACGCTGGAACGAACTGGCGTCTGGTGGACCGGGGAGCTTCAAGTCCACCTTTGGAACGAAGATCGGAAGAGCTGCGG
>CAZAHQ010000685.1:0-2288 GCA_964484415.1 uncultured Acidobacteriota bacterium
TGGTCGAGGGTGTGAATCTCCGCGCCGATTTCTTCCTTCGGCTTCAGCGCCATCAGCACGAGTTGGCAGTTCTTCGCTGTGTAGAGCACCTGCCTGAAGTTGTTGTTTGCGAGGGCCAGGCCCTCGATGTCTTGCACGAAGCCTTTCATAAGGGCACCTCCTTGGACTCTTTGGGTCAGCTTTCGGTCTTGCAGCGCTAGTTCTTGCTCTCTGGATAATCAGGGACGTTCTTTCCAAGCACGATGTCCCGGGTCACGAGCCAAACGCCGGCTGTGTCTTGTTTTGGTGTAACGATGCCGTTGCCACCGCGGCCCAACGTCAGTTTGCTCCTCATTTCCAAGGTGAGTCGAGGATCGTCGTCGAACAGGATGTCGTCGATGTAGTAGGTGCAACGCCCAACCTCGATGACGTGCATGTGAACGTGCGCCGGGATGTCCGTATTGGGATAGCCAGCAGGGCGAATGGTCTCGAAGCGATAGCGTCCGTTCTCGTCGGTCTTGACCCAACCACGCAATCTCCCGTGCCGAACCGCCGATTGCCCGCGGGTCTGTTGGTCGGTTGGATAAATGCCGTTTGCGTTGGTGTGGTAGGCGTAGACGATGACGCCGCCAACGGGTCGCCCACTGCTGTCGCGTACGGTGCCTTCGATCCGCATCGGCTGGCCCGGCTCACCTTCCGCGGCGATTCGCGTGGCCGAAGCGAGCGTCGCGGGCAGGCCCTCGAACACCGCCTCGCACCCTTCGCACGGTAGCCCAACAATCGGTTCGTGCGCCGCCCGACTGACAACGCTCTGCGCTGGCGAGCACGCGCCGAGCGTGAACAGAGCGAGCGTGGCGATCCAGGCGATGACCAACCGATCGGACCTGTTCGCAGCCGGTGTTACCTCGACTCGCATCGCTGCATCCTCCACGCGCTCTGCCTGGCGCCTGTGTAAGCGTCGTCTGTCGTGCACCGTTATACGCTTACCCCGAACAACGCTCCAACGCCGGCGGTAATCGCCATCGCCAACGCGCCCCAGAAGGTCACGCGCACGGCGGCGGTAACCACCGAAGCACCACCGGCACCTGCGGCGAGAGAACCCAACAGTGCGAGAAAGAACAACGAACTACCGGCGACAGTCCAGGTGAGGGCTGAAACCGGCGCTATCAGTACGACCAATAGTGGCAACGCCGCACCAACCGCAAATGTCGCTGCTGATGCGAGCCCGGCCTGGATCGGTCGGGCCGCCAGCGTCTCGGAGATTCCGAGCTCGTCACGCGCATGCGCTCCCAGTGCATCCCGTTCCATCAACTGCGTCGCGACCTGCGCGGCGAGCTGCGCATCGAGTCCACGCTCGACGTAAATGTTTGTCAACTCCGCATGCTCGTGCTTGGGATCGGTCGCCAACTCCTGACGCTCACGCGCCAGATCAGCGCTCTCTGTATCGGCTTGAGAACTCACCGATACGTACTCGCCCGCCGCCATGGACATGGCGCCGGCGACCAAACCGGCGACTCCCGCAATCAACGTGTTTTTCACGGTCGCGCCCGATGCAGCCACGCCCAGCACCAGGCTCGCCGTCGAGACGATGCCGTCGTTGGCACCGAGAACGGCGGCGCGGAGCCAGCCGATGCGATGGGTCCTGTGCCGTTCGATATGACGCATAGCGTCCCCTTCGAGTCAGAAAGCCAATCGGTTCGTACTCAGCGCGTGTCGTCGACCATTTGAATCGTCTGGGCCTCGACCTCCTTGGCAACCTCGACAAGCGCGGGATCGCTAGACAACGCCGAGAGCATTTGCATCGGCCTGATCAAACCGATCTGCGTCTTGCCGTGCTCGGTGAAGACCGAGATCCGGCAGGGCAACGCCATGTTCAAACGCATGTCGGTGGAAAGCACTCGTGCCGCTTGCCCCGGATTGCAGACTTCGAATACGCGGCATTCTTCTGTGAATGTCAGTCCCTTGCTGCGCAGCGTCCGTGCCAAGTCATGGATGTGCAGCACACCGAACCCGTGACGTTTGACCGCTGCCTCGAGGTCGATCGACGCCTGCTCGAACGATTTTTCGGTTGTCGCGATGTAGTACATGGAGTCACCTCGATCCTGTCATTGGGTACTGGATCGAATCGATCAGTCATTGCTCGCCGTTTCAAACCCCAGCAACTCGTTGCCGCCTTTGTCGAAGAGCGTCAATTCGCCAGCGTCGAGCTTATACGAGGCGGCTTGACCCAGCAGCGTCAGATACGCCACCTCAGCGCGCATCGCCGGCTCCGGGCCTGCCATCCTGGTGCTCGCCAGTGGCCCCACGGC
>CAZAHQ010000686.1:0-2285 GCA_964484415.1 uncultured Acidobacteriota bacterium
AGCAGGTCGGGTCATGCAGCAGCGCGTGATCGAACGAATCGCCCGCGAACCCCGACATGAACATGCAGCCGATCCCCGCGTGCCTTTCGCGCACAAGCTGCGCCAACTCCAGCCCAGACATCCCCGGCATCACGATGTCGGTGAGCAGAAGATCGAGCGAGAACCCGGGACGCCGCGCCAGCCTCAACGCGGACTCAGGTTCCGGCGCTTCGAATACCGTGAGGCCGCGGGACCTCAACATCAGCGACACGACCGCACGCACGCTCGGGTCGTCCTCGACCAAAAGGACGGACGGCGTTGCCGTGAATTCGCCGCTTCGCTCGAAGGGCGTCGATGCTCGTGGGCCCATGAACCACCTGGCCCCAGCCCGTCAGCCAAGGGGACTCTACAACAGTCGGGCCGGCCCGAGAACTCTGATTGATCGCAGATCGATGCAAGAGCAGCGGTGAATGATCCGGGCTACGATTACAGCCACGTAAGCAACAGCGACACGCTGCACGAGAGTGTTTCAGCACGACACTCCCAAGGCATTGCACACTCTATCGCCGCGGGCCAGGAACTCCGCATCTGGTGCGAGTTACCAGCCTGAGGCCGCTCGGAGGAGTTCATGGCGGAAGCCATCATCCACGATCAGCTCCCAATGATTCGCGCTGCATACACCAAACACCGCGAGCGCATCGTCGCCGTGCGAGCCCGCTCCCGCAGGCCACTCACCTACGCCGAGAAAATCCTCTTCGCGCACGCAGAAGGGCTCGCTGAAACGCCTCAGCGCGGCGTCTCGTACGTGAAGTTCCGACCCGATCGGGTGGCGATGCAAGACGCCACCGCACAAATGGCACTCTTGCAATTCATGCAAGCAGGCCGAGCGCGCGTCGCCACGCCGTCCACGGTGCACTGCGATCACTTGATTCGCGCGCGCGTCGGCGTGCACGAAGATCTCAACAACGCGATCTCCACCAATCGCGAGGTCTACGATTTTCTCGAATCGGCTTCCGCCAAGTACGGCATCGGCTTTTGGAAACCGGGCTCGGGAATCATCCATCAGGTGATTTTGGAGAACTACGCCTTCCCCGGCGCGATGATGATCGGCACCGATTCCCACACACCCAACGCCGGTGGCTTGGGAATGATCGCCATCGGCGTCGGCGGTGCCGATGCCGCCGAGGTGATGGCCGGCCTCCCTTGGTCGGTGCGTTGGCCGAAGCTGGTGGCCGTCGTGCTGAAGGGGACGCTCAGCGGCTGGACATCGCCCAAGGATGTGATCTTGCGTGTCGCCGAGATCCTCACGGTCAAGGGGGGCACAGGCAAGATCATCGAGTACATCGGACCAGGCGCGCGCTCGATTTCCGCTACCGGTAAGGCGACGATCACCAACATGGGTGCCGAGATCGGCGCGACCACGTCGCTCTTTGCGTACGACGAGAAGTCGGCCCAGTACTTGCGCTCCACCGGTCGCAGCGAGATCGCGGCGCTGGCCAGCGCGATCGCCGCCGACTTGCAACCCGATCCGGAGGTCGAAGCCGATCCTTCCGCGTACTACGACGAGGTGATCGAGATCGATCTGAACAGGTTGGAGCCGCAGGTGGTTGGACCGCATACACCGGACCTGGGTCGAGCGGTCAGTGCACTTGCGGCCGAAGCGGCTCAGCAAGGTTGGCCGTCCAATATCTCGGCGGCACTGATTGGGTCGTGCACCAACTCGTCTTACGAAGACATCGGTCGCGCCGCCAACGTGGCACGCCAGGCGTTGGCGGCCGGCTTGAAAGCCAAGATCCCGTTTCTGGTCACACCTGGTTCCGATCAGGTATTCGCAACGGTCGAGCGCGACGGTTTCCTCGAGCCGCTGCGCGCCATCGGCGCCACGGTGTTGGCCAACGCGTGTGGACCATGCATCGGTCAATGGCAGCGTGACGATGTCGCCAGCGGAACCCCCAACTCGATCATCACCTCGTTCAATCGGAACTTCCCCAAGCGAAACGACGGCAATCCTGACACACACGCTTTCATCGGAAGCCCTGAAGTCGTCACCGCCTACGCACTCACCGGGACGCTCGCGACCGATCCGATCCATCAACCGATCGCATCCAACGGCAAGCAGGTGACGCTCGCCGCGCCAAGTGCCGACGAACTCCCCGGCCGCGGTTTCGAAGAGCGTCGTTCGGGTTTCGTGGCCCCGCCCGCCGATGGAGCGACGATCACCATTGCGGTGTCGCCGACCAGCGATCGATTGCAGTTGCTCGAACCGTTCGCCGCGTGGGATGGGCGCGACTTCGAGGGACTCGCGG
>CAZAHQ010000687.1:0-2284 GCA_964484415.1 uncultured Acidobacteriota bacterium
CGACTCGGTGTGGTACACATGCCGGTGGAGTCGCTGACCTGCTATGGAGTCGTCGGATCGGGCGCTTGGGAACTCACGGCCGATGGGTTTCGCCGCGAACTCAGCCTGCTGGGTCCGAGGTCGAGTGAACTTCCTTTGCAGGCGGCGGTCAGCCGTTTGAACGCCGAGAGTCGCACTCATCGCGTCATCGAAAGGCTGGGGGCGCATCCCGTTCGTTCCGGCTCGGTTGGACGCAAGGCGGCGCTCGTGGCGACTGGAGAGGCCGATTTCTACTTGACGTTGGGTGGTCAATCGCAGCATTGGGATGCCTGCGCACCCGATGCTTTGCTCCGCGCTGCGGGGGGCTTCTTCGGCACTGCAAGCGGTGAGGTGATCGCCTACAACACCCCGCTGATTCGCAACTCGGACGGGTTGATTGCGTGCCGTCCGGAGCTGTTGAGTCGACTCGTACCCGAAATCGCCCGAGTACGAGCCGAAGCGTCGCCGCGATGAACCGATCGGTTTTGTGGAGCCTCTTGTCGATCGGCATGCTCTGCGTGGCGTCTGCTCAATCGCCGCAGGAGGACAACGCGCTCACAGCCCACGCGGCCGTCAAGAGCGTCTTGGATGGTCCGTTCCCGGGTCGCGCCCAGGGAATGCAGTTGACGGCTCAGGGCCAGCATCTCTTGGACGACGGACAAATCGCTGAGGCGCTTGCGACGCTGCGCCGTGCCGTGCGAGCGGATCCGATTCTGGACACAGCGTGGAGTGGGCTCGCTGCCGCCGCGATCGCCGATTGCCGACGCGATGAAGCGATTTTCGCGGCGTATCAAGCGGCGTATCTCAACTCCGAATCGGCAATTCCAAGCCAGCAGCTGCGAGCGGCGAATGTTCTGCAATGCCCGGCTCGAGAAGACTCCGACCCAGGGGAGTTGGCCGAAGCTCGAGTGGCACACGAGATTCACAACGTGGAACTTTGGCGTGCCGCTGCCGAGGCACGATCCGGCGCCGATGAGCCGTTGCTCTCGGCGTACTACCTCGAGCGCGCACTGGCGAGCGGTGCCGAGGCGCAGACGATCCGACCCGCGCTGATCGATCGCTTAGAACGCGCCGGGCTCTGGCGCGCCGCGTTGCGCCTGCTGGAAGCACCGGACGGCGATGCCGATCGTCGTGCGCGGTTGAGCGAGAAACTCGAAGCGATCGCACCACAGGCGCTGCGCCTGACAGGCGAGCTCTCGCCGCGACTTGGGATCGACGACGAGGCCTCGCGCGCGCGACTTGGCGAATGCGTGGAGGTTGTCATGGCAACCGCTCCAGAGGCTGGGGCGGAGGCGTGGCGCGACGAGTTGCTCGCATTGTTCGGCACGTCGATCGCCACCAGAACCGCCTTCGCGGGCGGCTCGATCGAACTCGAGTCCGCTTGGAGCCGGTGGTCGACCGAAACGGAACAGGACGAGGCCGAGTCGCGCGCGTTGTTGATGTTGAGACGACACCCCGGTGACACGCAGCTCAGCCTGTACGGCGTGGCCGAGTGGCGATCCGAGGCAGCACTCGATGAGACGATCCGTCGCGCACTGACACACCGGGAGGCTCGTCGTTCGGCGCCATGGGATCGTTGCCGTGCGACGGGCCAGTACTCTTGCCGAAGCGCGGCTTGGTCGATCTCCACCGCCGCGGGAGCCGCGAACGTCGAGCTGTTCGTGCTCGATCGCGGTGAGCGTAAACCGGCAATCGTCGCAATCGCCTTCGTGGGGTCTGGCGGATACGGCGCCGCCGGCCGAGGAGACGCCCGTGCAGCCGTCGAAGCGCTGATCACGACGATTCGAATCGAAAGTGACGGTGAACTCCTGGCAGCGTCGGCCGACGATCAATGGAACGTGTTGATACCGCCTGCTTGGCGAGCCAGCGATCGTCCACGCGAAGCGGCGGAACCGTGGCTGAGCTTCCCTTTGGGTTCGGGACTACGAATGGACCTTCCTGCCGGCGCGATGGCAACCCGCGAGGCGCCAGGTTTCGACGCGGCGGGCCTCACACCACCGGACTCCCTACTGTTTTGGCGTGCCAGCTTCGTCGATCGCGATGGTCATCTGGTGCGCGTCGGCGACCGGACTTTCTGGGCGTGGGCGCGCGCGCTGCCAACCCAACCCACGATCACATGGACCGCTCCGCCGAGCGATCCAAACGCGGTCTTCGAGCGCGCAGCGTCATTGGATGGTGCGTTCATCGCGGCCGGCAGCGAGTGGCGTGGGAGCGTCGCGCGATTTCGCGGCAGCGCCTGGCACGGTCGCTGGCTGATTGCACGCGT